>JANLQB010000768.1:0-2717 GCA_031367565.1 Verrucomicrobiota bacterium | reverse complement strand
TTCACGGGCGCGGCGTTTCACTCCGCCCTGGATCTGGGGGTCCGCGAAAACCAGGTGCAAGGAGACGGCGGAGAAAGCGTTTCTCGTCTCCTCGCTTTCACCGAGCATAGCCTGCTCGGCTTCGGCGTCGAAAGCGATGACTGCTCCTACTTTCCCTTGCAACCACGCTTCCCGGATCGCGCCCAGAAGCTCGGTTAGCTTTGCGTCAACGCGGGAGGGCATGACGTTGAGGGTGGGCACCGTTACCACGTAGATATGGACATCGAAGTTGCGGGCGCATGTTTTGAGTGCGTGCTCGATCCGTTGGGCCGCGTCCGGCGGGAAAACCGCACCTTGATCCGACAGGTAGTTTTCGGGCTTGGGAGGAATGGGGACTGCGGAGTGGATCGTGGTCGGTGCGAAAAAAAGTAGAATCGTCGCGACACGAAACGCCCAGCGATTTGCGTGGGCGAATACGTGTCGCCTTGTCTTGAGAAGCATATCCATGAATGACGCCTGACATTTGAAAAGCACGACTCCGAGTTCGCGTCACCAAGTTTGTGTGGTCGTTCGATTCCGCAATGGCGGACACATTCCCGACCTGATACGGGGAAAGCATGAAAACGTCGTGGCTCTGCCTTTTTACCGCTATCGCGCTTCGCAGCTCGCTGGGATGCGCCGCGCCGCTCATCGGCGAACCGCTCCCCACGCCGCGCCTCGCGCAACTGAATGCCGCGGTGGAAAAAGATCCCGGAAATCCAGTGACGCTTCAGGATCGCGGCCACGCTTTTGCGCTGCTCGGGATGAAGGAGGCGGCGCTCGCCGATCTGCAACGTGCCGCGTCGCTCGCACCCGAAAACGACAAAGTGCAGAACCGAATCGCGTGGTCTTATTTCAACCTGAATGAACACCGCCGCGCACTCGACTCGTGGCTGGAAGCGGCGCGCCTCTCGGGCTACGAGCGCTATTACGATTACTACGTGGTGGCGCTCGGCTACTGGGGCGTGGGCGATCGGGTGAAGGCTTGCGCGTTTTACCATACGGCGGCGGAGCAGGATGAGGCTTTCGCCGAATGGAAGACGCTGGTTCTGAGGACGGAATCGTGGACGTGGGCGGAGAAGACCGCGATCTACGGGCTCTACGATGCGTGGCGGCTGGGGTATAAAGTGAAAGAGGAGAAGAAGCCGTAGCCCGAAAATCGCAATCGTCCTCGTCCTGGAACGACGGGGATTTTCGAGGACGAGTAGGATGACGATTACGAGCACGATTTTAAGGTCCACATTTTCCTAGAACCCTCGAACGCCCGCCCGTAGCCTCGCGCTCTTTTTTGCCCATGGAAAATTCACGCATCCTCAATATCGGTCTGCCCTCGGGCAGCCTGCAGGAGCCTACCTTCGCCCTTTTTGCCAAAGCCGGATACACGATTTCCGGCGCAAGCCGCTCGTATCGTCCATCGGTGGACGACCCGGAACTCCGCGTGCGCCTGCTGCGGGCGCAGGAGATTTCCCGATACGTGGAGCACGGGTATCTGGATTGTGGGCTGACGGGCGCGGACTGGATCGCGAACAACGCCTCCGACGTGGAAGTGCTCGCGGAGATGACTTTTTCCAAGGTGAGCAATCAGCCGACGCGCTGGGTCATCGCGGTGTCAGAAGATTCGGACATTCGCGACGTGAAGGATTTGCAGGGCAAGGTCATCGCGACGGAAGCGGTGGAAATGACCCGGCGGTATCTCGCCGCGCACGGGGTGACGGCGGACATTGAGTTTTCGTGGGGCGCGACGGAGGTAAAGGTGCCGGATCTCGTGGATGCGATCGTGGATGTGACGGAGACGGGCTCATCGCTGCGCGCGAACAAACTGCGCATCCTCGTGACGATCATGGAGTCGTCGCCGCAATTCATCGCGAACAAGGACGCGCTGAACGATCCGTGGAAGAAGGCGAAAATCGAGACGGTGACGATGATGCTGCAAGGAGCGTACGCGGCGCGCGGCAAGGTCGGCTTGAAGCTGAATCTTCCCAAGACCAAGCTGGAGGCATTGCTGAAGGCGCTGCCGGCGCTCCGCAACCCGACGGTCGCGCCTCTCGCGAATGACGAATGGGTGGCCGTTGATACGATCATCGACGAGAAGACCGTGCGCGAGATCATCCCGATCCTGAAGAGCCTCGGCGCGGAGGGGATCATCGAATACCCGCTGAACAAGCTCGTGTATTGAGCACGCCGTGACGCGGCTCCGTGCATTTCTGATGGTCGCGCTGCTCTGGGCGGCGATCTATCTTCCGGGGCTCGGCTCCACGGAAATCAAAGGCGAGGAAGGCCGGCGCATTTTGCCCGCCGTGACGATGCTCGACGAGGGCGACTGGCTCGTGCCGCATGTCGGCGGCAAGCCATTTTTGCGCAAGCCGCCGCTGGTGAACTGGATGATCGCGGGCTCTTTCAAAATGCTGAATCGCCGCGACGAATGGGCCGCGCGGCTGCCCTCCGCGCTGTGTGTGCTGGCGCTTTGCGGCGTGATGCTCGCGGTGAGCGGGGCGCGGGCACGGACGATGTTTACGACGGACGTGGCGTTCGTCGCGGCGGTGTTTGTGATGACGCAATTCGGCCTGCTCGCGAAGGCGCGATTCGCGGGCGCGGAGATCGAAGGCATCTACGTGCCGCTCGCCGGGATGGCGGTGGTGACGTGGCTCGCGTTTTGGGAGCAGCAGCGATCCGCGTGGCTGACGTGGACGGTGCCGTTC
>JANLQB010000766.1:0-1776 GCA_031367565.1 Verrucomicrobiota bacterium | reverse complement strand
CCGTGCCGCATGATGCGGTCGATCCGGTCGGCTTTGTTTTGCACAGCGGAAATCACGCGCTCGGCATGCTGACCGATCTCGGTTTTGCCACAAAGCTGGTGTATGAGCGGGTGCGCGCGGCGCAGACGCTGGTGATCGAGGCGAACCATTGCGAGAAGCTGCTGCAAAACTGCACGAAGCGACCGTGGTCGGTGAAACAGCGGATTACGTCGCGCCACGGCCACTTGTCGAATACCGCGGCGGCGGACGTGATCGCGGAACTCCTCAACGCCAACCTGCGTCGTGCGGTGCTGGGGCATCTGAGCCGCGATTGCAACAGCCCGGAACTTGCCGTGGGAGCGGTGCGCGAGCGGGCGGGGGATTCGCCGCTGGATGTTTTTTGCGCAATGCAGCGGGAGATCAGCCCGCGTTTTGCCGTTGGCGCATAGCGTCGAACGAAACGGAAAAACGGGGCGGCTGTGCCGGGGAATTCAGCGCGGCGTTTCGTTGAAATAGATTTTCACGTTATGCGTGGCGCGGCCGGAGGCGATGATGTCGAGCTTCCCGTCGCCATTGAGATCGGCGAGGACGAGGTCTTCGCAGGCCATCCCGCCATCATCCACCGCACTGTCGCGCCATTCCTTGCCCAGACCATCAAGCGGCGTCCAAACGTGGACGCCGGTGTTGTTAGCTGGATTTAAGGGATTGCCACGCCACCCGACGACAATTTGATCGCTCTTCACGTCTAGTAAATCGCCGCAGGCTAGAGCGTGGCCTTCGATGAGTTTATCGGTAAGAACGTGCCGTTTGGGTAAATCTCCACGGTTGGCCAGCGGGCCTTGTGGCGTCACGACCAGCCGATTGCCGTGCATCGGTTCGATCGTCGCATAAAAAAGCCACCGCTTATCCTGCGACCAAGGCCAACCTTTTTCCACCAGCCAGCCATCTCGAATTTCGCCAGCTCCAGACATTTCCTCCCCTGCCTTCGCCGCCGCTTTCAGAACACTTGAACTCATTAGTCTTGGACTCGCCAAGGCCACCCCTTCTTTGCCAGCGAAGAGGATTTCGTCGTCCATCGCTTTGTGCCACTTGGCCGTAAGATGGAAGTTATGCGTCATGTGCATTGATTCGTCGATGACCTCGGTTCCCCACTCGGCACGCACATCTGCTGGCTTGCGGTAGCAGATTACCTTCACCGCCGGACCTTCGCCGTTTTTGTTCCCGCGCCCATGAAGCGGGACGACGACGAGCCCCCATTTTCCATCTTCAAGTTTCAGCCACTTCATCCGATGCGTCGTCGGCTCGACGTTGGGAAATTTTACCGGCTCCCATTTCTGCGTCCGGTCGGCGGGCGGGATGAGGTAGAAGACGGCTCCGCTGTTCACGGTGTCGCCGGGATTCCACTCGGCTCCGACGGCGATTTCGCATTTGCCGTCGCCGTCGATATCCTGCGCGGCGAGGCAGACGTGGTCATTTTTCGTCAGGTTTTCGGCGAGGACGAATTTGTCCCACGAAGCGGGCGCGGGCGGTGTGGCGTTTGGGGCGGGTGCGCCGGGGTTACGATACCAGACGAACTGCTTTTTATCCGCGAGCAGGATGTCGGGCCATTGGTCGCCATCGACATCGGCGACGGCGACGCCGTAGCCGATCTGGATGGCGTCGTCGATGGTGACGGCGCGGAATTTCGGCTCGGGCGGAGCGGCGTGAAGGGTGGCGGCGAGGGCGAGAAGGAGGGCGGGTGTTTTCATGGGAGGTCTGACTTTCGATGTTCGACGTTCAAAGTTCGAGGTTCAGCCC
>JANLQB010000739.1:0-3171 GCA_031367565.1 Verrucomicrobiota bacterium | reverse complement strand
ACGCCGTACGTCGCGGCAAGGTAATCAACGATCGCCGCGACCTGCGCGTCCTGAATCGGCGCGCCAAATTTCTCCTTCATCTTCTTGACGTTCGCTTCCCAAAACTTGCGCGGCATGGGCGGCTGAGAACTGACGTATTCCGTCGAGTGACACGTCAGGCAATTGGCCTGCACGACTTCCACACCCGCCGCCGTTTTGTATGCGCCCGTTTCAGGCGGCAGCGTGATGGAGACTTCCCCGGCGCAGAGCCGTGCGGGAAGGCTGAGAAGCAGGAGAGCGATGCGGCTCGGTTTCATAGCGTTTAGGCGACGGTGATTTTCGTGGTTTCGACGACGTTGCGCAGATAGCCCGGCGGATTCCACAGCGGCTCCATCGGCTGCGTTTCGCCGAGGCGATTGAAGGCGCGGCATTTGACCTCAACCGCGCCCGCTTTCGCCGGCGTCCACGGCATGGTCCATTCGCGGAAAGAATAACGCCCGAGTTCCCTCCCGAGTTTCCCGGGACGCCAGCTCTCGCCGCCATCCGTGGAGACGAGCACTTCCGTGATCCCCGCGCCGCTATCGAACGCGATCCCACGCAGCAACGTCTCGCGACCGGCGGGAAGACTCGCGCCATCGACAAGGCTCGTGAGAAAAGAGCGGATCGTGAATCGCTCAATCGGGATCGTGCTCTTCGGCAAAGTGCCCGGCTCGACGCAGTGCCCCGCCGTCGCCGGAACGCGATACGCGGTGCTCATGAAAAAGCCATCGTAAGTCTCGCCCACGACCGTCAGCTCGCTCACATGCTTCACCCAATACGTGCCGTAATAACCCGGCACCACGAGCCGCAGCGGGAAGCCATTCAACATCGGCAGCGGCTCGCCATTCATCTCAAAAGCGAGCAGCACTTCGCCAGCGCGCGCGTGGTCAATCTCCAATGCCTTCACAAAATCCGGCGTCTGCGGCAGCGGCGGCGTATCGAGGCCATTCGCCACGACCTGCTTCGCGCCTGCTTGCACGCCTGCTTTATCGAGCACGTCCTTCAACCGCACGCCGCGCCACCTCGCATTGCCCATCGCGCCATTCGCGAGTTGCCCACCACCGACACGCGGCTGGAAAAACCCGCGACTGTTGCCGGAGCACTGATTCACCGCGACGACTTCCACGTTTTCAAAATCACGTTTCAGCTCCGCGAGCGAAAGTTTCAGTGGAGTCTGCACGAGCCCTTTCACTTCCAGCCAGAACGCGCCGGGATCGATCGAAAGCGGAATGCCCGAAAGATGGTAGCGCACAAAAAACGCATCGTTCGGCGTGATCAGCCCGTCATTGAAAACGGCGAAGGGCGTCTCCAATTGTGGAGGTCGTTGCGTGAGCAGAATGAGCGGACGCTTTCCCGGAAACGGCACGAGTCGCCGCTCACCATTCGCGAACGGCAATTGCACGGTATCTTCCGCAAACACGCGTGCGCCGCCGGCTAGGGCCGCGCCAGCCAGCGCGGCGCGAGTGAGAAAACGACGACGAGTGAAATGGGAAGGATTCATAGGCGTGGCCGCGAGTGTAGCACGGCTATTCGTTGTAGGCAGTCTCTCCGTGCTCGCTCACATCCAGGCCGCTGTGCTCGGCTTCCGCTTCCACCCGAAGTCCGATCGTTGCGCCGATGATTTTGAGGAGGAGGAAAGTGACGAGGATGGAAAACGCTGCGGTGAAAAGAACCGCGATGCCTTGATTCAAAAACTGCGCGGAACCGCCCGCGAGCGACACGACCTGATCGCCTTTCTTGAAGGTGCTGCCGATCGCCGGATTCACCTCTGCGTTCGCGAGAAAGCCGAGCAGCAGCATCCCAATCACGCTCCCGCAGCAGTGCACGCCGAACACATCAAGCGAATCGTCGTAGCCGAATTTCGCCTTCACTTTCGTCACGCAAAGGTAGCAGCCGATCCCGCCGCAAATACCGATCAGTACTGCGCTCGGCACGGTGACGAAACCCGACGCGGGCGTAATCGTGGCCAGGCCTGCGACCATTCCCGAAGCCGCACCGAGCACGCTCGTTTTGCCACGCCCCAGCCACTCCATCGCCGACCACGCGAGCCCACCCGCGGCTCCGGCGAAATGCGTAGCGGCAAACGCACTCGTCGCGAGGGTGCCCGAGTTCAATGCGGAGCCCGCGTTGAATCCAAACCATCCGACCCACAGCAACCCCGTGCCGATGAGCGAGAGCACGACATTGTGCGGCAGCATCGGTTCGCGCGGAAAACCGCGGCGTGGCCCGAGCACGATCGCGCACACCAGCGCCGCCGTGCCCGAGCTAATATGCACGACGGTTCCGCCCGCGAAATCGAGCACCGGGATTTTGCCGCCGAGCGCCCAGTTAAAGAATCCGCCTTTTCCCCAGACCATGTGGGCGAGCGGGAAATACACGATCGTGACCCAGCCGAGCACGAGCAAAAGGAACGCGCTGAATTTCATCCGCTCCGCAAAAGCGCCGGTGATGAGCGCGGGCGTGATGACGGCAAACATCATCTGATAAAGCATGAACGTTTGGTGCGGGATCGTCGGTGCGTAGTCGGGATTTGGCGCACCGCCGACGCCGCTGAGAAACGCGAATTGCGTGAACGAGCCGACGAACGCATTTCCATCACCGAAACTCGCGCTGTAGCCGTAGAGGAACCACAGGATCGACACAAACGACATGAGAAACATCGACTGCATCATCGTCGAGAGGACGTTTTTTCCGCGCACGAGTCCGCCGTAAAAAAGCGCGAGTCCCGGTCCGGTCATCATCAGCACCAAGGCCGAACTCGCGAGCATCCACGCGTTGTCGCCCGTGTCGATTTTTGACGCGGCGGCGGCGTCTTGAGCGAAAGCCGTGGTCGTGACAACGAGAGAGGATAGCGGCAAAAGTGCGCGCATCCCCCGGAGAACGGATGGGTGAGTTTTCATGATGGAGTGGGAGATTTACCACGCTGGGGCGCGAGGCGCGGACACAGAAGCGACGGGCCGTGGAATTGTGAAGGCAAAACACTCTCCGCGCGCGCTTTCCGTCAAAAAAACTTCCGAATCCGATGCGTGATTGGCAGTCTTTGCAACGTTCGTTAGCGTCGGCTCCGCAGGGCCACTTTCTCACTCTTTCGCCGTCTCTCGCAGGCGCCCATCAATCCGGGCGCGAAGCCCGTCGCGCGGCATTTCGAGGTCG
>JANLQB010000647.1:0-1919 GCA_031367565.1 Verrucomicrobiota bacterium | reverse complement strand
GCGTCGAACACCCTTCTGGAGCTCGTCCGCCTGAAGGTCTTCTACTTCATGCTCATCTTCGCGCTCGTGCTCATCGGCAGCTCGGCGTTCATGGTGAAGTTCACGTTTCAGCAGCAGTTTCAGGTGCTCAAGGATGTCTCGCTCGGCGCGATGTCCGTCTTCACCTGGCTCCTCGCGACGCTTTCCACGGCGATGCTTTTGCCGAAGGACATTGAGGATCGCACGCTCTACACCATCCTCGCGAAGCCAGTTCCGCGTCTCGAATACTTGCTCGGAAAATTGCTCGGCGTGCTCGCCATGCTCGGTATCGCACTGGCCTTTATGAGCGCGCTGTTCTTCGTGGTCCTCTACGCCCGCGAACAAATCGTCCTCGCAGAGACCGCGCGCACGACCGCTCCCGACGAACTCGAAGCCGCGCTTCGCGATGTCCGCGCGCTCACCTTCAATATCATCCTGCTCCCCGGCATCGGGATCATCTATCTCAAAGCCGCCGTCGTCGCCGCGATGACCCTGTTGCTCTCCACGTTCGCTTCGTCGTGGATCTTCACGATCATTGTTTCCGTGATGATGTACATCATCGGCCATGTCCAGCCCATCGCCCGCGAATACTGGCTGGGAGCCGTTCCCGACGGGACCGTGGTGTCGCCGATGTTGAAGGTCTTTCTCGGCCTCGTCGCCGTCGCGTTTCCCGATTTTCAGTTATTCAATCTCGTCGATGACATTGTGGTCGGGAACGCCGTCTCCGCCGCCATGTTCCTGAAAACCGCAGGTCTCGGTTTCGGCTACGTTTTCATCTACACGCTGGTTGGCTACTTGATGTTTGCGAACAAGGAACTGTGAAAACGCGCCTCCTCGCCCTCGCGATCATCGTCGCCTTCGGCATCGTTCGGATGCCTTTTGAGCAACGTCTCACCGACGAACATCGCGCGGCCTATTTCCATGGAGCGCAGCTCAATCTCGATCTGCGCCAGCAGCTCGGCCAGATGGGTTTCCTCGCGGCGCTCAGCGGCTTCCGGGCGGTCGTCGCGGACGTGCTCTGGATCGAGGCGCACAACGCGTGGGAGCGCACCGAATGGGGGCGAATGAAGCTGCTTTTCGACGCCGTCACTTCGCTGCAACCGCGCTGCATGATGTTTTGGGACATGGCCTCGTGGCACATGGCTTGGAACGCCAGCGTTGCCGCGCTAAATGATCGCCACCAGCCCCGCGAGGCGCTGCGGATCAAAGCTCAGCGCGAGTATTTCCAGATCGGCGAGGACTTCATCCTGCGCGGCATCCAGAACAATCCCGACAAGGGTTTCATGTATGAAAAAGCCGGCGCGTTTTACGATCAGAAGATGCACGATCCTTGCAAAGCGGCGGGATATTTCGCGAAAGCGGCCACCTTTCCCGACTCGTTTCCCTATGTGAAAAGGCTCGCTGCTTTTCGTCTCGCCGAGTGCCCCGGCCATGAGCAGGAAGCTTATGAGAAGCTCGTCGCGCTCTACAAAATGGGAGAAGCGGAACGCGTTCCCACGCTCTACCGAAAACTTCTCGAGTTGCAGGAAAAATTGAGTGTTCCTGAAGAACAGAGGATTTATAGTCCGCAGATTCCCTAACCCTGCCCCATGCGATTTGCTGTTTTTGGAGACATCCACGCCAACTTAGAAGCCCTGCAAGCCGTCCTCAAAGACGCCGAAGCGCAGGGTGTCACGAACCACGTCTGCCTCGGCGATGTCGTCGGATACAATGCCAACCCGCATGAGTGCGTGGACATCATCCGCAATCTCGACTGCCCCGTGGTGAAGGGAAATCACGACGAGCAGGCATCGCTCACGGATGATCTCTCCGGCTTCAATCCACTCGCCGAAGAGGCGATCAACTGGACGCGCCGCCAGCTCAACGAGGCTGACAAACAATGGCTGCGCGATCTGAAAATG
>JANLQB010000614.1:0-2326 GCA_031367565.1 Verrucomicrobiota bacterium | reverse complement strand
TCACCTTCCCCAGTTCCCGCGTGATGCGCGGCTTCGCGAGTTGCAGTTCCGCGAAAGTCTTCGCATCGGCATCGGGCAGGGCAGGTGGCTGGGAAGTCATGCGCGCCCAAGCAAGCGCATGTGACTTGGAGAAGCGAGCCTTTCAGCGAAGGCGAGTCGCCGCGGAGGTCACGGCGGCGGAGCTGGCGCAAACCGGCTCAGGAAATCCGCAGGCGTGATCGCTGGCACGGGGGAGTTTGCGAAATGGTCTCAGCAAGACACTTAACCGGATGGGGCCTCGCGACCGCGATTATCGAAGCGGTGCCGGTAGTTCCCGGAAACTTCTTGTCGCTGCCGACGAAGCGGATCGGGTTTTATCGCATCGTATGAACCGTTCCGAAGCGACCGCATTCATAGGCGAGGTTCGCAGACTGATCCGCCGCGCGTCTGCCGCGCTACGTTTTACCACTTCGTTGCTTCCCGATTGCCATCGCGCCCCGCTTTCGCTCTGGTCCGCACTCGCGGGGCGCATCGGCCCTAAGCATCCTCTTCACTCTCGATAGATTCACACACGCATGAAACCCACCTTCGTTTTCCCGTATCTCACGCTCGCCCTCGTCGTCGCCTCGCCGCTCGCGGCGGTGGCGGAGCCGCAATGGATTTGGACGGGATCTCCGGCAAAGCCGGATGAGCGCGCGACTTTCCGCAAGACGTTCACGATCGAGGGCGCGGTGAAGTCGGCGGCACTGGTCTTTACCTGCGACAATGGGGCGACGGCGTTCGTGAACGGCGCGAAGGTGGGGGAGAATCCGGACTGGATGAATGCGACGAAGGCGGGCGTGGCGAAGAATCTGAAGGCGGGGGAGAACGAACTGCGGTTCGACGCGCGGAATGCGGATGGCGTGGCGGCGCTGGTGGGCACGCTGAAGATCGAGCTGGCAGATGGGAAGAAGGTGGTGGTGGAGACGGGGCCGGACTGGACGTTTGCCTCAGCGGGCGGTGCGGAGTTTAAGCCAGCCGGGGTGGTGGCGAAATATGGCGCAGCACCATGGGGGAATGCGCTGGAGGGGGCGGGGCGCGGAGGTTCGCAGGGTGCAACCGCGCCGGAGACGCTGCAGGTGCCGCCGGGGTTCAAGGTGGAGCTGCTTTATACGGTGCCAAAGGCGGAGCAGGGGTCGTGGGTGAGCATGACGGTGGATGCGAAGGGACGGCTGATCACGGGTGATCAGAATGGCGGGCTTTTCCGGGTGGACGTGCCGGCGATCGGCGAGTCCGAGGGGACGAAGGTGGAGAAGCTTGACGCAGACGTCGCCGGTGCGCACGGGCTGCTGTATGCCTTCCAGAGTCTTTACGTGATGGTGAATGAGAAGGGGGAGCACGGCCTTTACCGCCTGCGCGACACGGATGGGGACGATCACTTTTCCAAGCCGGAGCTGCTGCGGAAGATCGACGGCGGCGGCGAGCACGGCCCGCACAGCCTCGCACTGAGCCCGGACGGGAAGTCGCTCTTTTTCGTGGATGGGAATCACACGAAGCTGCCGGATCACCTGGAACTGTCGCGGGCGGCGCGTGCGTGGGATGAGGATCAGATCGTCTCCCGGATGTGGGACGCGAACGGGCACGCGCAGGGCATCCTCGCTCCCGGTGGACACATTTGTAAAACGGACCCGGACGGGAAAGTGGTGGAGCTTTACACGGCTGGCTTCCGCAACAGCTTCGACATCGCCTTCGACGCGAACGGGGAACTCTTCACCTTCGACAGCGACATGGAGTGGGACATCGGCGCGCCGTGGTACCGGCCGACGCGGATCGCGCATTGCGTGAGCGGCGGGGAGTTTGGCTGGCGCAGCGGCTCGGGGAAATGGCCCGCGTATTATCCGGACAGCCTGCCGCCGTCGCTTGACGTGGGCCCCGGCTCGCCGACGGGCACGGTGTTCGGCACGGGGGCGAAGTTTCCCGCGAAGTATCAGCGCGCGCTGTTCGCGAATGATTTCACCTACGGGACAATGTACGCGATGCATCCGGTGGCGGACGGCGCGAGTTTCCGCATGGAGAAGGAGGAGTTCGTCGCCGGGAAACCGCTGCCGCTCACGGATGTCGTCATTCACCCGAAGGATGGCGCGATGTATTTCCTGATCGGCGGACGGGGGACGCAATCCGCGCTCTACCGCGTGACTTACACCGGGAAGGAATCGACCGCACCGGCCCCGCGCGTGGAGATCACGCCGGAGGCGAAACTGCGGTATCAACTCGAAGCGCTGCATCTCGACGGCACCGGTCCCGAGGCGATCGACAAGGCGTGGCCGTATCTGGGGCACGCGGATCGTTTCGTGCGCTTCGCGGCGCG
>JANLQB010000611.1:0-2010 GCA_031367565.1 Verrucomicrobiota bacterium | reverse complement strand
CGCGGGCGTAGTCGTCGTACACGGCTTCCATCACGCTGGCGATCATCTCGCCGGGCGGGTTGGGTTTTCCGGCAGGGGCGATTTCTTCGAGGGTGTGCGCGAGTTGTTTCCAGGCTTTCTCGGACTTGGAGGGGACGCGGAGGGTTGTGAGTGTTGCGATGAGAGTTGAGAGATCGGAGAAGGCGGATGCGCTTTTCCAGAGCACCTCGGCGGAGCGGGCGCCGATGCCGGGGAGGAGGCGGACCATGCGCTTGAAGGCGACTTCATCGCGCGGGTTGCAGACGAACTTCAGGAACGCGGCGACATCCTTCACATGCGCCTGCTCGAAGAAACGCAGGCCGCTCGTGATGCTGAACGGGATGCCGTGCCGCGTGAGTTCCATCTGCACTTCCATCGAGTGATAGTGCGCGCGGTAGAGCACGGCGATTTCATTGAGGTCGATGCCTTCCTCGCGCAGATCGAGGATGCGCTGCGCGATGAATTGCGCCTGCTGCGAGGAGTCGCCGAGCGGGACGATGCCGGGCTTCATCGGGGCGGCTTCGCGCGCGGCGACGAGTTCTTTTTTGAACTGATTCACGTTCGCGGCGATGGCGTGGTTCGCGACTTCGAGGATCTCGGGGACGCTGCGGTAGTTCGTCTCAATGCGATACACTTTCGCGCTCGGGTAACGCTTCGGGAAATCGAGGATATTTTTGAAGTTCGCGCCGCGCCACGAGTAGATGCTCTGCGCGTCGTCGCCGACGACCATCACGTTGCGATGCTGCGCGCCGAGCAGGTCGATGAAGTCGGCCTGAATGCGGTTCGTGTCCTGATATTCATCGACGAGGATGAACTGAAATTTCTGCTGATGGAACGCGGCAACCTCAGCGTCCTTTTGCAAAAGGAGCAGCGTCTTTTCCAGGAGGTCGTCGAAATCGAGCGAGTTCGCGTTCTTCTTCCGCGCCTCGTATTTTTTCTGCGCCCCAGCGATCTGCTCGCTGAATTCGAGGAAGTGCGGGTATTTCTCCACGAGCACGTCGTCAATCGACTTGCCGGTATTGAGCGAAAAGCTGAACACGTCAGCGAGCACGTCGCCCTTCGGGAAACGTTTGTCTTTCGGATCAACGCCGAGCGTTGTGATGACCGAGTCCATCAAGTCCTTCTGGTCCTCGCGATCCATGATGGAAAAGCCGGGCGCGAATCCCGCGGCGACGGCGTGGCGTCGAAGGATGCGATTCCCGATCGAGTGAAAAGTGCCGCCCCAGAGCGCGCTGAGGTCGTTTGGGATGAGCGCGGCGACCCGGTCCATCATCTCGCGTGCGGCTTTGTTCGTGAAGGTGAGCAGAAGGATGTTCGCGGGCGACACTCCGTTTTCGATGAGATAAGCGACGCGATACGTGAGCGTGCGCGTCTTCCCGCTGCCCGCCCCGGCGATGACGAGCGCCGGGCCGGGCGGCGCGGTGACGGCGGCGCATTGCTGTTCGTTTAGCTCAGCGGAGTAATCGATGCGCGGTCCGGCGGGTGCGGCGTGCCGGTGGAGAGTGTATTCGCGGGCCATGAGGCGCGGATAGTGAAACGGGAAACGGGAATCGTAAATGGGGAATCGCCACGCGCAGGAACGCAAAAGCTAAAGGTTTTCGTAATCGGAACGATGTGGTCACCGGAATGTGACATGAGGATGGGACAGTCCGCCCATGCCATCATCGCTCGCCACTGGAACTGCCCGCTGCCACGCCGTGCGACGCGGGGTGGAGTGTTCAGAATTGCACACAGTCTGGCTTGTTTTATCCGATGATTGATCCGCACGGAGCGCGACTGCGTGCGCTGGAAAAGAATCTTTTCCTCAACCGCGAGAGGCCCAAATACCGCGTTCACCATATTGCGCATGAATGCGCTCTGGCCGTGGATTTACGGAATAATCGCGCTGGACAGCGCGGTCCCATTCTGCCTAAAAAATCAGGAAGCACAGGGGATTGTGCGTGGCGGGATGAACTTAAAAACAAACATCCAAATAAGCTGACGCTTTGAAAA
>JANLQB010000582.1:0-4532 GCA_031367565.1 Verrucomicrobiota bacterium | reverse complement strand
TGACCGTGCCGTAGCCCGGCGCAATCGTCGCCGAAGGCTGTACGATCGCATCCACCAAATCGCGCCGCCCAAACTTATCGCCCGCCGCAAATAAATCCGGCCCGGCCTTCGACGCGGTGCCGTCGATCGAGTGACACTTCGCGCAAAGGAGCCGCGCGTCTTCGTTAAAAAGCTTCCACCCTCGCGCGATGTCGCCGTCGTGAGTCAGCGCGAATTTTCGATAGTCATCCGCGCTCCGCACCTCCGCGCGCAGACCGATTGGCAAAGCGAGAAAGAGCGGGAGAAAAAACAGCGATTTCATTCGGGAGATTCAGCTTTGGACGGTGCGGGTGGACGCACCACTTGCAAGATCACGACCGCATTGCTGCAACCCCACGAAGTCCGCGCATCGTCGGGCGTCGGCTGCGGCCAGCGACACCACGAAAGATTGTCCGAAGCGCGCCGAGCCAGCCACGCAGCCTCCGCATTCTTCACCAGCCACGGCTCGAAAGTCGCCTGCTCGCCATGCTCATACACAAACCGCGCAATCCACCGCACGCCGATGCCATTGAAACCGCCACCATCGCCATGCTCATTGCTCGGCGGCAAATACCCGTCGCGGCACAATTCATTCATCGTGAAAACCGCCGCCAGCCGCGCATCATCCTGATAGCCGAGCAAAGTCGCCGCACCGACAAAAGTGCCCTGATTGTAAGTCAGCGCCATGCGACTCACCCGTCCGCTGAGCTGGATATTATCCGCGACCCGGCCCGACTCCGGGTCAAACAAAGTTGCCCGTTCCCAAAGAAAAAGCTCCTTCGCCTTTGCCGTGTAAGATTCCTCGCCGGTCGCCTTCCCGAGTAGAAAAGCCGCGATGGCTCCCGGACCGTTCACGCACGCATTTTTTGAGCGATTGTCCACCTTCCACCACAGTCCGCCGCCAAGGTCCGGCGACGCCGCCCGCGCATAGCAGAGATCGAAATTCGCACGCGCCACTTCGAGGAACTCGCGATTTCCAGAAAGTAGATGCGCGCGAGCACACGCGATGACCGTCCACATGAGGTCGTCGTTGTAATCATTGCGTTCCCAAGTCCGCCCGTGGTCCGCCAAAAAACCGCGGAACAACTTTCCGAACATCTCCATCTGCTCCGCTTTTTTCGTCCGCTCGAAAGCATCCAGCACCATCTCCATCTGCTCTGCGCGTTTCCAAAAATCCGCCTTCCCATCTTCCGTGTTTTTAGCGTGCCAGGCGCGGTCATCCTTTTCTCGAAAAAAGGCTTTGGTGTGCGCGTCGAAAAGCGTGTCCGCATCCGAAGCCGTGAACGCTTCCGCGAGCAGCGGGCCGCTACTGGCCGCACCGCAAAGCGCGACCGTCAGCACCGCACGAATTTGCTCTGCGACGAATCTCATAGACGCCAAAAAGCCCGCCTCATCGCCACTGAATCGAGTCTCAGCGGAGACGGGCTTAGACGAGCTTCGTCCGACCCGGCATCGCGACCGGCGGCGTCTTCAGCTTCATGTCCCAGCTCAGTGGCTCGCTCGGGCGCAAGTCTTCCTGCGCCTCGTTCGCCTCATCCCAGCTCACGACCTGGCCCGTATAGGCGGCCATGCGGCCCATGATTCCGACCATCGTGGAATGCGCAAGCTGATCGCCCATGTGCAGCGGCGTTCCGCTGCGCAGTGACGCGAAGAATTCATTGTGTTCCGTTTGATACATGTCCGCCTTTTCGCCATCGTACTTCCACGAAGTATCGTCGAGGCCCTGGTAGCCCTGGCTGCGGAACGACACAATCCGGCCCGTGCCTTTCGTGCCAAAAATCCGGTCGCTATTGTCGCTCCACGTCCCGGCCTGCTGACGGCAGAAGATCGTCCCGAGACGCCCACCTTCAAACTCGTAACATACTCCGAAGTGGTCATAGACATTCCCATACTTCTCCTCCACGCGCTGCTGCCGCCCGGCCACGGACCAAGCACGCACCGGGCTCGCATCCTGAAATGCCCACATCATTTTATCCACCGTGTGAATCGCCTGCTCCACGAGATGATCGCCGCTGAGCCACGTGTAGTAGAGCCAGTTGCGGAGCTGCCATTCGAGATCGCCCCACTCCGGCTTGCGCTCTTTTTCCCAAGGCGATGCGCCCATGTAGGCACCGTAAACCGAACGCACCTCGCCGATCTCGCCGCCGTGAATCCGCTTCATCAGCTCCCGCTCGCCATTCGCAAAACGGTAGCAAAATCCCGACAGCAGCCCGAGCCCCTTCTTTTTTCCCTCCGCCGCCGCTTCCATGAAACGCCGCACACCGGGCGCATCGGTCGCGCACGGCTTTTCGCAAAACGCATGTTTGCCCGCCGCGACCACCTTTTTCAAATGCTCTGCGCGAAACGCCGGCGGCGTCGTGAGCAGCACCACATCGACCTCCGGCATCGCGCACACTTTGTCGATCGCATCGAGCCCGACGAATTTGTTCTTCGGATCGATCATCACCTTCGATCCCTGGCTCGACTCCAAATTCCTGAAAGCCGTTTCGAGCCGGTCCGGAAACGCATCCCCCATCGCGATGAGCTGCGTGTTCGAGTCCGCATTCAGCGCCTGCCCCGCCGCGCCCGATCCGCGACCGCCACAGCCGACGAGCGCGATGTTTAGCTTCTTCCGATCATCCGCGCCACGGAGAATCGTGGGAGCTTGTCCGAGTAGAAAACCGCCCGCGGTGGCAGCGGCGGTTTTACCAAGAAAGGCGCGGCGAGAGAGAGCGTGTTCGATGGGGTTTTTCATGTGAGTTTGGGTGAGAAGTGCGGACGCTAAAGGAGCGCGGTGAGGTATGTAAAGGCGTCGATTCCATCCGCGCAGCGCGGGATTCTTAGCCATTGAACGCAGCGCCGCTTTCCCATCCACTCGCGCAACTCATGAGCGCCGAATCCCAACTCACCACCCTCCAACTCGAACTCCCCACCGCCCCGAAACCGATGGGTGTTTACAAGCCGGTCGTCGTCACCGGCAATCTCGCCTACGTCTCCGGCCACGGCCCGCTGCTCAGCGATGGCACGCTCATCACCGGTCGCGTCGGTTCGGACCTTTCGCTCGATGAAGGCAAAGCCGCCGCACGCCAGGTCGGCCTCGCGATTCTCGCCACGCTGCGCGCTAATCTCGGCAGCCTCGATCGCGTAAAGCGCGTGATCAAAGTGCTCGGCATGGTGAACTCGACCGCCGACTTCGCCCAGCATCCGAAAGTGATCAACGGATGCAGCGAACTCTTCGCGGATATCTGGGGCGCGGACGACGGCGTCGGCGCGCGCAGTGCCATCGGCATGGGATCGCTGCCCGGAAATATCGCGGTGGAAATCGAAGCCATTTTCGAACTCGCATGAGCGAGTGGTTCCAGCTCGCGAACGAAACGGAAGTCCCCTCGCCCGCGCTGCTCGTTTATCGCGAACGTGTGGACGAAAATCTTCGCGCGATGCTGAAAATCGCGGGCGGACCGGAGCGCCTGCGCCCTCACATCAAGACGCACAAAATGCCCGCGATGATGGAGCGCCAGCTCGCACTCGGCATCACAAAATTCAAATGCGCGACGCTGAAGGAAGCCGAGATGGCGGCGCAATGCGGTGCTGCGGATGTGCTGCTCGCGTATCAGCCCGTCGGCCCAAACGTGCGCGCCTTTTGGGAAATCTCGCGGGCATTTTCCGGAACGAAATTTTCCACCATCGCGGATGATCCGCGAGCCGCGCGCGAACTCGCAAACGTGGCGCATCCCGTCGAATTGCTCGTCGATCTCGACCTCGGCCAGCACCGCACCGGCATCAAGCCCGATGCGCGAGCGGCGGAACTTTACGATCTCATCGCCACCACGCCCGGTCTGCGCGCAGGCGGGCTGCACGCTTACGACGGTCATCTCGACGGCAACGACTCCGCCGAATGCGAAGCTGCCTTCGCGCCCGTCGCAAAACTCCGCGCGCAACTCGGCGGCGTGCCGCGCGTTGTCGCCGGCGGCTCACCCACCTTCGCCATCCACGCGCGCCGCGGCGATGTCGAGTGCAGCCCCGGCACCTGCGTTTTTTGGGACGCAGGTTACGCGAAAAAATGTCCCGCGCTGCCCTTCGTTCCCGCCGCGCTCGTCCTCACCCGAGTCGTCAGCAAACCCGGCGAAAACCGCCTCTGCCTCGATCTCGGCCACAAAGCCCTCGCCAGCGAAATGCCGCACCCGCGCGTCATCTTCCCGCAACTTCCCGACACCGTCGCCATCACGCACAGCGAAGAACATCTCGTCCTCGAAACCGCGCGTGCGAGCGAGTTCCCAATCGGCACCGCGCTCTACGGAATCCCCTGGCATATCTGCCCCACCGTCGCCCTGCACGCGCAGGCGCTCGTCGTGGAAAATGGCCGCGTGGAAACCGCGTGGCCGATCACCGCCCGCTCGCGCGTTCTCGATTTGCCATGCTGATTTTCGACGCCCATCTCGACCTCTCGCTGAACGCCGTCGAATGGAACCGCGACCTCACGCGCCCCATCTCCGAAATCCGCGCCCGCGAATCCGAAATGCGCGACCGCCCCGGTC
>JANLQB010000577.1:0-4713 GCA_031367565.1 Verrucomicrobiota bacterium | reverse complement strand
GCGGCGATCCACGGAGCGCAGCCCGCGTCTTTCCACAACATGCCGAAGACGACGGCGCACAGGCCCATGAGCGAGCCGACGGAGAGGTCGATGCCTGCTGTTAAAATGATCGGCGTCATCACCAGCGCGAGCAGGCCGATCTCGACGGATTGGCGGACGATGTTCGCGATGTTGTCGGCGGTACCGAAATTGCGGCCGACGCTGTTGAAGAAAAGAATCTCGGCGAGGAGGACGAGCAGGAGGATGGTCTCGTGTCGGGCGAAGACGCTTTTCCAGCCGCTTGATTTGGCAGTGCTCATGAGGTTTTCCGGCGGCTGCGGAGTCCGTCGGCCATGACGGCTAGGAGGATGACGAAGCCTTGGATCGCTTTTTCCCAGTAGGCTTGGACGTGGAAATGGGTGAGCGCGGGGTTCACATTTGCGAGGAGAAGCAGGCCGGGAAATACGCCCCACAAATTTCCGCGTCCGCCGGAAACGGCGACCCCGCCGACGACACAGGCGGCGATGACTTTTAGTTCCAGCCCGTCGCCGCACGTCGGCTGAACTTGCGGGGATTGCACGATGTTCATCATCGCGGCGAGGCCGACGAGACCGCCCATGAGCACGAAGACTCCGAACGTGGTGCGCTGTGGGTCGATGCCCGCGAGGCGCGCGGCTTCAGCATCGGTGCCGACGGCATACACGCGACGGCCAGCCGCGAGATTTTTCATCGCCCATGCGGCGACGGCGAGAAGCGCGACGGCGAAGACGATGAGGATGGTTTGGCCGGCGGGCTGACTTTGGCCGAACCACTGGACGCCTGACGGCAGATTGAGCAGACGGCCTTGCTGCCAAAGCCGCAGTGCTTCCTGCCAAGTCACCATCGTGGCGAGTGTGACGACGATCGACGGGAGCCGCAGCCAAGCGACGAGCGCGCCGTTCAGCGCGCCCATCAAAGCGCCCGCGCCGATGGAGGCGGCGAGCACGACGATGAGCGGGAGTTTCGCGGCGGCGAGTAGCCCGGCGATAACGGCGCACATCCCAAACTGCGAGCCGACGGAGATGTCGATCTGGCGCGAGATGATGACGAGCGTCATGCCGATCGCGGCGATGAGCGCGGGCGTCTGCGCGGTGAGGCGCGAGAGCAGCGGTTGTGCGGCGAAAAAGTGCGGGGCGAAAATGGCGAGCGCGAGCAGCAGCAGGCCGAGCGCGGCGGCGACGGAGAGTTCGCGGAAATAGCGGGTTAACATGCGCTTTCGGGTGAAGTTGGCGTCGGAGTTCTGGAATAAATTTCGGTTACATTTGGTGCAAACGCTGGTGATGCCACGCTCCAAAGCCATGTGTGCGACGGGATGCAACTCGGCAGGAATGTCGGCAGCACTTCGATGAAATCGCTCCAGTGATTCATCTCTTCATTAATCTCGATTGCCTCGGTATCGACTGTCTCGAAGCAAAGGCAGATGCAATCGGTCGTAAAAAGATCACGTTTAAAAGCAGTCGCTTTGACGATGTTTTCCCAGGTGACCACAGATGATTTCTCTTCCGTTGCGCCTTTCTGAAACGAAACCCCTTTTGAGTTCCAAACAATCGTGATCGGAAAATGCCTTGGTGTGATTTCGCCACTTTCGATTTTTCTCAATGCCTCTCGGCTCCACTTCTTTGCGAGCCAAGGGACTATTACCTTTTCCATCAATTTGATGATCAATAACGCGGCAAGAGCGGCACCCGCCAGAATGGTTAACGAGTCTTTCATTCGCCGCCATTTTTCTCCGCCTGTCCCAAGGCTGCGACCATCACGGTGTGGGCGTCGCTGCCGCCGGGGAGAACCGCGGTGAGTTCGCCGCCGCGCATGACGGCGATGCGGTCGCTCATGCCGAGGACTTCTGGGAGGTCGCTGGAGATCATGAGGACGGCGAGGCCTTCTTTGGCGAGGGCTCGGATGATTTTGTGGATCTCGGATTTTGCGCCGACATCCACGCCTTGGGTGGGTTCGTCGAGGATGAGCAGTTTGGGCTTCGTGGCGAGCCAGCGGGCGACGCTGACTTTTTGCTGGTTGCCACCGCTGAGGGAACCGCCGGGGGCTTCGGGGCCGTAGGTTTTGATGCCGAGGTCGCGGATGAAATCCTGCGCCAATTTTGTTTCAGCATCGAAGCGCAGCCGGCTGCCGGGGAAGAGCGTGGGATGGATGGCCATCGTGATGTTGTGCGCGATCGGCATTTCCAAAATGACACCGTGGCGGCGGCGATCTTCGGGCACGTAGGCGATGCCGTGGGCGATGGCTTCGCGCGGATTGTGAATCGTGACGGGCTGGCTGCGAAGGCTGATGGTGCCGGCGTCGGCGGGCGTGATGCCGAAGAGGATGCGGGCGAGTTCGGTGCGGCCCGCGCCGACGAGTCCGGCCATGCCGACGATCTCGCCGGCGCGCACGTCGAGCGTCACATTGCGCACGCCGCTCGCGGTGCAGCTGACGTTTTTTAACGCGAGGACGACATCGCCGGGCGCGCTCTCGGCGGGCGGGTAGATGGACGAGACTTCGCGTCCGACCATGAGCTTGATCATCTGCGCTTCGTTCAATTCATCGACGCGATTCGTACCGACGCTTTCGCCGTCGCGCAGGACGGTGACGCGGTCGGCGAGCGCGAAGATTTCTTCGAGCCGATGCGAGATATAGACGACGCCGACACCTTGCGCGCGGAGGTCGCGGACGACGGCGAAAAGGAGGTGCTGCTCCTTTTGCGTGAGCGATGCCGTGGGTTCGTCCATGATGACGATGCGTGCGCCGGACCCGAGGGCGCAGGCGATTTCCACGAGTTGCTGCTCGGGCATGGAAAGCTCGCGGACTTCCTTCGCGGGGTCGATCTCCGCGCCGATGCGCTGGAGCAAGGCACCGGCGCGCCGCGAAATTTCCGTCCAGCGGACGCGGTGAAACGCGGAGGTTTTTTCGAGCCGAAGCGCGATGTTTTCGGCGACAGAGAGATCGGGAAAAAGCGCGGGCTGCTGGTAGATGCAGGCGATGCCGAGGGAGCGCGCCTTTGAGGGAGTGAGTCCGCTCACGGATTCGCCCGCGACGGTGATCGTGCCGCCATCCGGTTGATGTGCGCCGGTGATGACTTTGATGAGCGTGGATTTTCCCGCGCCATTTTCGCCGAGCAATGCGTGGACTTCGCCGGCGATCAAATCGAACGAAACGCCCTTTAAGGCGCGGACTGCGCCAAAGGCTTTTTGGACGCCTGAGAGTTGCAGCAGGGGAGCGGACATCAGCGCGAACTAGGCGCGTTTTACAAGCACGCTGCTTTCGTAGCGCTTCACCTCCGCGAGCCATACTTCGCCGACGGGTGTGCTTTGCGACTCGCAGAATTGGTCCCACACCGCGCCGAACGGAAGCGACTTCGCCTCTTCCTGTAAGGCGAGGCGTGTGGTGAAGTCTCCGGCGGCTTCGGCTTCGCGCAGGAGTTTGCGCGGTTCGAGGAGGGCGAGGAGGAGGGCTTTTTGGAAGTTGCGGGTGCCGATGACCCAGGCGGCGACGCGGTTGATGCTGGCGTCGAAGTAGTCGAGGCCGAGATGGGTGCGGTCGAGGAAATCGCCGCGGATCAGCTCGCGGGCGATGGCCTGGAGTTCGTCGGTGAAAGTGACGACGTGGTCGCTGTCCCAGCGGACTCCGCGGCTGACGTGCAGGAGCAGGCGCGGGACGAATTGCAGGACGCTGCAGATTTTGTCGGCGATGCCTTCGGTCGGGTGATAGTGGCCGGCGTCGAGGCAGAGGAGTTTTTGGCGGCTGATCGCGTAGCCGAGGTAAAATTCGTGCGAGCCGGTGACATAACTTTCGCTGCCGATGCCGAAAAGTTTCGGCTCCACGGCGTCGAGATTGTGTTTCGCGAGGAGCGGCTTTTTGAAGATCGCGTCGAGCGATTTGGCGAGGCGTTCGCGCGGGGCGTTGCGGTCGGCGGGCGTGTCTTTGTAGCCGTCGGGAATCCAGACATTCGTGACGCACGGGGTGCCGAGCGCCTTGCCCATCGCGGCTCCGATTTCGCGGCTGCGCTGGCAGTGTTCGATCCAGAAATTGCGGATGCCTGGGTCGCGGTGCGAGAGGGTGAAACCGTCCGCGGCTTTCGGGTGGGAAAAGCACGTCGGGTTAAAATCGAGACCCATCCCGTTCTTTTTCGCCCACGCGATCCAGTTCGTAAAATGCGCGGGCTCGACCGCGTCGCGATCCACTTTTTTTCCGCCGAATTCGCCGTAAAACGCGTGCAGATTCAGCCGGTGTTTTCCGGGGATGAGCGAGAGCGCCTTGTCGAGATCGGCGCGAAGTTCATCCGGCGTGCGTGCTTTGCCGGGATGATTCCCGGTCACCGCCAGCCCGCCGCCGAGCGCACCGGCTCCGGTTTCAAAGCCGCCCACATCATCGCCCTGCCAGCAGTGCAGCGAGATGGCGATGCGGCTGAGTTGCTGGAGTGCTGCGTCGGCATCGACGCCGAGTTTGGCGTAGCGTTCGCGGGCGAGGGAAAAGGCGCGGTCGGTGGATTTCGACATGGGGCGCGGAGACTAAGCGGGAGTCTCCGGCGCTGGCAATCCCGCTCTCGCTTCTGGGCCTGCGTTTACTACGACCGCTTACCGAGGAATTTGATCTGCTGGGCTTCTTTCGCGAGGTCGTCGAGTTTCAGGAGCGTCGCGACTTGTTTTTCCAAAAGCGCGGCGTTTTGCGCTTTCAGAGTTTGCAGCGTTTCGAGCGGAGATT
>JANLQB010000532.1:0-9605 GCA_031367565.1 Verrucomicrobiota bacterium | reverse complement strand
CGCGCGCGGCATTCCGAATGTCGTTTGCGCGACCCTGGCGACGGCGCGCTTTCGCGACGAGTCACTCCCTGCCGCCGGCCTCTTCGACGTCCTCGAGCACATCGACGATGATCTCGGATTCCTCCGCGAACTCCAGCGCGCGGTCGTTCCCGGCGGACGCCTTTACCTCACCGTGCCAGCCTCCTCGTGGCTCTGGTCGCAGGATGACGTGCTCGCCGGCCACTTCCGCCGCCACACCGTCTCAGGCATGCGCCGCCGCCTCGGAGCGACCGGATGGAATCCGATTTTTTCGACCCACATTTTTTCGATCCTCCCGCTGCCCATCTTTTTCTGGCGCTCGCTGCGCAGCCTCTTTGGAAAACGCACCCTGCCCCGCGCAGACTACGCCAGCGAGCACCGGGCGCGCGCACGCGGCGTCACGGAACGGATTTGGGAAATGGAACTGCGCCATCTTTCGCGCGGAGGCTCCATTCCATTTGGCAGCAGTTGCCTACTCGTCGCGGAGAAAATATGAGCCCCGTGGAACTCCGACCTTTGGAAGCCGCGCATGCAGAGACGATGCTGCGCTGGATGCTCGATCCCGATGTCGCGGAAAATGTGGGCCTCCGCTCCACGCCCACGCTCGCGCGCACGCTCGACTGGATCGCGAAGGATAGCGTCGATGCTCGTGCCATTTGTCACGACGGTCTGCATATCGGCAACGTCGTGCTCGATCAACTCGACACGCATCTCCAGACGGCGCGCATCTCGATCTACCTCGGCGAATCGTCCGCTCGCGGAAAAGGCCTCGCCGCTGAGGCTCTGCGCCTGGCACTCGCGCATGGTTTCACCCATCACCACCTGCATCGGATCTGGCTCACCGTCCACGAGCGGAATGCGGCGGCGCTGGCGCTTTACGAGCGCGTCGGCTTTCAGCGCGAGGGTGTGCTCCGCGAAGACTTCCTGCTCCTCGGCGAGCGCGTGAACGCCATCCTGATGAGCATCCTCCGCCGTGAATTCGAGGCCGCACCGATACCATGAAAGTCGTCGTCCTCCAGCCGAGTTACATCCCGTGGCGCGGTTACTTTCATCAGGTGCAAAAAGCGGACGTGTTCGTGCTTTACGATTGCGTGCAATACGACGCCGACGGCTGGCGAAATCGCAACCAGATCAAGACGGCGCAAGGCCCGCTTTGGCTCACCATCCCGGTCCGTGCGAAAGGTCACACCAGCGTCGGAACCGCCATCAAGGACGTACCGATCGATCCCGTAAAACCGTGGCGGCAAAAGCACTGGCGGACGATCGAACAGAGCTATGCAAAGGCACCACACTTCAAACAACACGCGGAATGGCTGCGCGCATTTTACGATCGCACGGACACGCTGCTCGCCGATTTCACCTGCGATCTCACGGTCGCCATCGCGCGCGAACTAGGCATCGCACACACCCGCTTCGTCCGCTCTGGCACGATGCCCTTGCAAGGCGCGAAAACGGATCGCTTGCTCAGCCTGCTCACGCAACTCGGCGCGACGCACTACATCTCCGGCCCATCGGCGCGCAGCTATCTGGATGAAGGCAAATTCGCCGCGGCAGGCATCACCTTGGAATACATGCAATACGACTACCCCAGCTACCCACAGCTTCACGGCCCGTTCGCGCCGAATGTCAGCATCCTCGATCTT
The DNA here is from genome assembly GCA_031367565.1 of Verrucomicrobiota bacterium. GTDB lineage: Bacteria > Verrucomicrobiota > Verrucomicrobiia > Chthoniobacterales > Chthoniobacteraceae > JANLQB01. Next base: position 7,944 of record JANLQB010000532.1, on the reverse strand, counting down.
CTCTTCAACACCGGCCCCGACGCGCCGCGCTATATCTGGGCCCAGCCATGAACTCCGACGACATCCCTTTCAACCGCTCGTCGCTGCAAGGCCGCGAACTCGAATACATCTTCCAGACCATCACCGTCGGCCAGATTGCGGGCGACCAGACCTTTTCCAAAAAGTGCCACGCGCTGCTGGAGAAAGCGCTCGGGGTAAAGCGCGCGCTCATCACCACCTCCTGCACGCACGCACTGGAAATGGCCAGCGTCCTCCTCAACATTCAGCCGGGCGACGAAATCATCGTGCCGTCTTTCACCTTCGTCTCCACCCCCAATGCCTTCGTGCAACGCGGCGCGCGGCCCGTCTTCTGCGATGTCCGACGCGACACGCTGAATCTTGACGAGACGCAACTCGAAGCGCTCATCACTCCACGCACGAAAGCCATCGTGCCGGTGCATTACGCGGGCGTCGCTTGCGAGATGGATTTGATCATGGAAATCGCCGCCCGCCACGGCGTCGCGATCGTCGAAGACAATGCGCACGGGCTTTTCGGCAAATACAAAGGGCGCTACCTCGGCACGTTCGGAGCGCTGGGGACGCAGAGTTTTCACGAAACGAAAAACATTACCTGCGGCGAAGGCGGCGCGCTTCTCATCAACGATGAACGCTACGCCGAGCGCGCGGAAATCATCCGCGAAAAAGGCACGAACCGCGCCCGCTTTTTCCGCGGCGAGGTCGATAAGTATTCGTGGGTCGATGTCGGCTCCAGCTATGTGATGAGCGACGTGCTGGCGGCGTTTCTTTTCGGGCAGCTCGAAGTCTGGCCCGGCATCCAAGCGAAGCGCCAACAGCTTTGGGAGCGCTATCACGCGGCGCTCGCGGAGTGGGCGCAGCAATGCGGCATCCGCCAGCCCATCGTCCCCGCGCACTGTGAGCAGGCGTGGCATATGTATTACCTCATCCTGCCGAGCCTCGCGGTGCGGCAGGCGCTCATCACCCATCTCCGGGCGCGTGGTGTTGCGGGCGTCTTTCACTATCTGCCGCTGCACCTTTCCGAATACGCCGCGCGCTGGGGTGGCAAAGTTGGCGACTGTCCCGTCACGGAAGACGTCAGCGACCGCCTGCTGCGCGTGCCTTTGTACAATCAACTCAGCGAGAGCGAGCAGACGCGCGTCATCGACGCCCTGCTCGAATTTCAGCCCGCGGGAGCGACATGAATCTTGCTCCACCGAATCCCAGCCCCACGCCAAAACCCATGAAGCTTCTCGAAGACTGCACTGGCAGCACCGCTGTTCCCGAGCCGATCCCGGCTCCGAAAATCTTCCCACGCACCACGTCGTCCATCTGGATCGCCGCGATTTGCATCTTCGCGATCGGCTGCTTTCTCCGCATCCATCCGTGGATGGGTTTCAAAGGCATTGGCTTCGATGAAGCGCTGTATCGCGGCTACGTCGAGGCGCTGCACGAGCGCGGTTTTTCCAACATGCCGCAACTCAGCGCGGCCTTTCTGGAGAAGCAGTCGAAAATCGACGGCGCGATCCTGCCGCCCACGCGCTTCATCTACATCGCCCTCGCGACTACGTGGCGGAATACCTTCTTCGCCGACGCGCCCGGCGAGCCCGATCTCCGCGCGCCGGATGTCGCGCGGAAAGATCCCGCGCTCATCTCGCTGCGCAGCGTGTCGTGTCTGTTCACGATTCTCACGCTGCTCCTCAGCGGAATTTTCGCGCGCCGAATCGGCGGCGACCGCGCGATGCTCGGTGTGCTCGCGCTCATGGCTTGCGCGCCCACGCAGCTCCATATGTCGCAGCACGGACTCATCGACGGCGTGTTCGCCTTTTTCGCGCTCACCAACGTCTGGCTGCTCATGGAAAACCTGCGCAACCCAGACGACGGGCGCTGGCAGACCGCCTACGCAACGGCGCTCGCGATCATGGTTCTCACGAAGGAAAACGCCGCCTTCGTGTACGTCGCGCTCACCGGGCTCATCCTCATCGCGTGGTGGCAAAAGTGGGGCGCACTCACGCGCCGCCTCGTCCTCACGCACATCGTCGGCGCACTCATCGGCGGCACGATTCTCACCGTTCTCGCTGGCGGCCCGCAGGAATGCCTCGCCATTTATCTCCTGCTGAAAGCGAAGGCGCAGACGATGCCTTACGCGATCCGCACCGGCGACGGACCGTGGTTCCGCTACCTCGTCGATCTCATGTGCGCCTCCCCGCTCACGCTCCTGTTCGCGATCGGCGCGATCTTTCACCTCACGAAAGAAAAGCGGCTCCAGCTCTATCTCGTCGCCTTCATCGGCATCAGTTACACGATGATGTGCAACGTGAAATACGGCATGAATCTCCGCTACACGAACATGTGGGACATGCCGCTGCGCTTCCTCGCCTTCACGCAGGTCGCGGCGATTTCCACGCGCTTCGGCAAAAAGGAAAACGTCGCGCTGATCGCGATCGTCGCCGCGCTCGCGGCGTTCGATCTGCATCAATACGACGTGCTCTTCGTGCAGTTCGACAAGGACTACGAGATGGTCAGCGCGAACCTGCTGCACGCGCTGAAAATCCTGAAGCTGAACTAACGCGCGCGGCCCGGTCTTTTCCACGATGGAAGCAGCGTCGCCCGCTTCGAAATTGAAACTCTGGAGCCTCGCCGCGCTCCTCCTGCTCATTGGCTGCGCCGTGCGCATCCTGCCGTGGACTTCCTTCACCGGCATGGCCTACGACGAAAGCTGGTATCGCAAATACGTCCACGCACTTGACCACGATGGACTCGCCGCATTTCCCGACATCTGCACCGCCTACCTCGCCGACGGGCAGGACGAAAAAACCATCGCCAAAGTGCCGCCGCTGCGCGCGCTGTTCGTCACCACCGGCTACTGGTGGAAACGCGCGCAATTCGGCGACGCGCCGCCCGCCGATCTCGACGCCGAAGGCGGCCCGGCGCGTGACCCCGCGCTCATTTCGCTGCACCACGTCGCCACATTTTTCGGTTGCCTCGGCGTCCTGATCGCGTGGATTTTTTCCCGCCGTCTCCTCGGCGAAATCGAAGGCCTGGCCGTCCTCGCCCTGAGCGCCTGCTCTCCCCTGCTCATCCACACCAGCCAGCACGCGCTGATCGACGGCATCTACTCCACCTGCGCGCTCCTCGCACTCTGGACGCTGTGGGAAAGCATGAAGGCGCACGCAAATCCCGCGTGGTTCGCCGCGTATGCGTGCAGCTTTTCACTCCTCGTCCTCGCGAAAGAAAACGCGCTTTTTCCAGCCGCAGCTTTCGCCGTCCTCATGCTCTTCGGCCAGCACTTCGGCTTTGGCCGCGCGGATCGTCGGCATTGGTTCGCTGCGATCATCGGAGGACTTTCAGCGATCGTCATCCTCACCATCGCCGCCGGTGGCCTGCGCACGTTGATCGACGTGTATCTGCTCTTCATCCGCAAAGTGCAGGCGCTCCCATACGCCCACGAGACCGGCGACGGCCCGTGGTCGCGCTACCTCATCGACCTCATCATCCTCACGCCCGCCACCCTCTGCTTCGCGCTCGGCGGCAGCTTCCGCGCGCTCACCGAAGACCGCCGTGCGCTCGGCCTGCTCGTCTTCCTCGCGGTCAGCTACGTCGCCATGTGCAACGTCCCCTACGGCATGAATCTCCGCTACACGACCATCTGGGATTTCCCCCTGCGCAGCCTCGCCGCACTGCAAGCCATCGCCATCGCCGCACGCTTCCGCCACTCGCGCGCCCTGCTCGCCGTCCTCATCGCCGGCCTCTGCGCCATCGACCTCGCGCAATACCGCCACTTCTTCGTGAAGTATCGCCTTTACGAACTCCCGACCGAAGACCTGCTCCGCGCGGAAAAAATGGCGAAGTAATCCCGCACCGCCACCGCTTTTCGCAGTTGCCGTTTGCGCGTCGCGTGGCGATAGCATCGCCCGCTCATGATCACGCCAGACCTCGTCCGCACCCAACTCGCCACCGTCAAATATCCCGGCTTCAGCCGCGACATCGTCTCCTTCGGCCTCATCAAGGACGTGCGCATCGACGGCGCGGACGTGACCGTGCAAATGGCGCTCACCACCAATGACCCGCGCGTGCCGCAGGCCATCAAGGAAGGCTCCGAAGCCGCCATCGCGCAGCTTTCTGGCGTGGGAAAAGTGACCGTCCGCATCGACATCCACGCGCCCGCACAGACGCCGACTCCGGCTGGTGGCGCGCCCATGGCCACCACCGCGATCCCCGGCGTGAAACACGTCATCGCCATCGCCAGTGGCAAAGGCGGTGTCGGCAAATCCACCGTCGCCGCGAATCTCGCCGTCGCTTTGCAAAAGAACGGCGCAGCCGTCGGCCTCTGCGACTGCGACCTCTACGGCCCGTCGGTCGGCATCATGTTCGGCGCGAACGAACGCCCGATGGCCACCGACGAGCAGCGCATCATCCCCATCGAACGCTGCGACCTGAAACTCATGTCGATGGGCTTCCTCCTCGATGACGCCGCACCCGCCATCCTCCGCGGCCCCATGGTCACGAAATACACGCAGCAATTCCTCCGGCAAGTCGAGTGGGGCGATCTCGATTACCTCGTCCTCGATCTCCCGCCCGGCACCGGCGACATCCAGCTCACCATCGTGCAAACCGTCGCGCTCGCCGGCGCCGTCATCGTCACCACGCCGCAGGAAGTCGCCCTCATCGACGCCCGCAAAGCCGCGTCCATGTTTCAAAAAGTGAACGTCCCCGTCCTCGGCCTAATCGAAAACATGAGCTACTTCCTCTGCCCCAGCGACGGCCAGCGTTACGACATCTTCGGCAACGGCGGCGGCGAACGCGAAGCCGCCCGCCTCAAAGTTCCCCTCCTCGGCCAAATCCCCATCGACATCGCCACCCGCGAAGCCGGCGACCGCGGCCTCCCAATCACCATCGGCAACCCCAAAAACGCCGTCTCCCTCACCTTCCTCGACATCGCGGAAAAGCTCGGCGCGCTCCTCGCATAGAAATCGTCAGGCGTTTGGAGATTTAGTCCGGAATTTAACGTTAAAAGGTCAACGAGGAAGACCTTCATCTGTTTTCGTTTTTTCTAACGCTGTCCAGTTGCCATCTCTCGCCACGGTAATGGAAAATTCCTTCAGGCCATGCAGCGGCATTATTCCCGTACCCTTAGCCGCGCAGCTTCGTTGCGCGCCCAAGGACGCGCGCGATGCGGGTAATCGTCCGCCTTGCTCGCGAGCGCACCAAAGCGCACTCCCACACGCGCAAGACGGTCCAACCGGATGCGCGTAAGGCGTGCGTCACTGCGCGTTCCGCGCGAGCTTCAGAGCCCAAAACGCAACGCGGGTCTTTGGCACCCGCGCATGACGGGGACAGCCATCTACAAACACCGCAACTTTCTCCACGCGGAATATAAAGTCTGGCTTACCCAGTAGCGATACTGCGCGCCGCCACCCGGTGATCCCATTCTCGCGGAACAACGCGGAGAGCCGCAGTTCTGTCGCACGGTTCCCGCGCGAACGAACACGCGACATCCGCTCGGAGCGTCCGGCAATCGTAAGCGTGTCCACCTCACGGCAGGAGTTGAGTGCCGTTCGAGTAACCTTTATTGGCGCGGTAAAGTGTAAAACCGTTTTTGAACAGCATCAATTGCCAGCCAGCTCCAAGAGATTGCGCGGCGTGCATCGTCAGCGTATAAACCGTGCGTGCGACGCCGGCAAGATGCAGCGGTGTTGCACCGGCGTCCGAAGGCACTTCGAACCGGAAAAGATATGGCACCTGCATCTTTATTTGCGTCAGCACCACGGCCACGGTCGTTTCGTCGATGATGTTCTCGACCGGGAAATCCTCGCGAACGGGATAGGTGTTATCGAACCAATTTGGTTCGCCGCCGTCTCGATTCTTGCCTGGGTCCTTGGGACCGAAACCGCTTCCGTTCCACCTGCATTCATTGCGAGCCTTGAAGTGGAGAATGAGCAAATCTTCGTTGGCACTCGTGCTCCAGTTCTCATGAAGAATGAGCGCTTTGAAACCGATTGTATTCAGATCAATGCCTTGTCGGCCCCGCAGCTTCCAAAAATGCTCACCAAGACGTTCCGCAAGACGGTCCGCCTTGCCTGCATAAGCTGCGGCCCCGGCTTGATAGATCACATAGACGCCTTGCGGGATTCCTTTTTCTGTTTGGAACCCGCTCAGTTCGGTTAGCGCTTCATCAGTAAGGGGGCTAGAGACGAGCTGTTCAAGACGCTCAACAAGTTGCTCGGTAACGGCGCGCGGGAGGCTGAACTCGAAGTAATCAAACATTTAGAAGAGGCGAGGAGTCTCGGTTGTATCATGTCGCTTGAGCGCGGCGTGTACGCTACGCAGAACAACCCTTCCGAGTTCGACGGGAACCGCGTTGCCGAGTTGGCGCATGTTCTCCGTCCAACTGCCCTCGAAAACGTATTCGTCCGGGAACGCTTGGAGACGGCATGATTCGCGTACCGAGAAATAACGCACTTCACCGTTCGGGTAGCGCAGCATATTCTCGCCACCTGGAACTCCGTGGTTTCCAGCTTTCAGTGTCTTTGCGGGTTCGTCGAGCGGACTGCCAGTGTGGCCCGCATACGAACGGGCGCCGGGTTGCAGAATGTGGTTGGGGAAACGCGTCCCATTCGCGGTGCGCGTTGGCTCTCCCAAGTCCGCGATCGCATCGCGGACTGTGCGCCAAGGTTCGCGTCCTACGGGCTGACGAAAAAGTAGAGAGTCATCCGCAAACCGCATGAAGCGCGGCGGGATAGTCGGACGTTCGTTGCGGGAAACGCTGTGTCGATCCCAATAATTTCCAATGCACCATTGGGTCATTAGGAGCGCGTCGCGTGAATGCGTCGCCATCGGAAAAGACCACGGAACGTGAATATCAGACCGGAAACCAACGACGAAAACACGCTCGCGACGCTGCGGAACTCCATAGTCGGCTGCGTTGAGCAACCGCCATACGACGCTGTACCTCAACTCCGTCTCGGTGCCGTTCGTCTTGATGCGCTCCAAACGCGAAAGATGTTCAGTCCAGTCTTCGCCATTTCGCGCAATGACAGTGGGATACGTGAGTTGAAGCACGATGTAGCCGAAATATTTTGCGAAGGATTCGCGAAGCAGACCTTTGACGTTTTCGAATACGAACGCGCGCGGGCGAATCTCTCGCACAGCACGCGCAGCTTGGGGAAAAAGATTTCGGCGATCCCCCATCGCACCATGCTTACCTCCGATGGAAAATGGCTGGCAGGGCGGCCCGCCAGAGACGAGGTCAACACGTCCATTCCACGTTTGAAAATCCTGATCATGAATATCGCCCTCAATGAGCGGCCAGTGCCGAACGAGTTCGTATCCTCGCCGTTGATTCGCGCGGATGGTCTCGCAGGCATGGTGATTATATTCGAGCACGGCATCGTGCTCGAAACCGGCGTTTGAAGCGGCGATAGCCAGCCCTCCAGCGCCAGCGAAAAGCTCAACACAATGCAGCGCACGGCGGTGCGGCGGTTGTGCCGGTTGTGCCGGCTCTTCACGCAACACGCACGAATCATTGTCATTCCATTGTCCACGAGCGGACTGTTTGCGTCGCAATGGCTTTTTCCGCTTAAGCGGTTTCTGGCGATAGAGCGGCGTCGTTTTTTTGGATGCAGGTTTCTTTTTCATCGCAGGCAAGCAATGCAGTGTTGAGCGTGCCAGAATCTTTCGGTCTGTCGAGAAGGCTGCTTTTTTTTCGCCTTCAAACGGAATGCGATGAATTTCAACGACGCGCAACGTTCCCCAAAAATACTTCCTCCACCTACGCGCCGAACCGTGAGGCAGTTATGTCGCGTGCGCGGCGCGCGCCGGTCAAAAGCATTGACGCGAATGTTACCTTATAGAAGTTAGCGCACGCAATATGAGCAACCCCTCCGACGAAAACACCAGCCTCGTCAAAGAATCCCTGCTCTATAAAGAGTTCCTCGCCGAGCGGGAGGA
>JANLQB010000508.1:0-10419 GCA_031367565.1 Verrucomicrobiota bacterium | reverse complement strand
GCCGCCGCTGGCTGGGCTTTCATGACTTACCTGCTCGGCGGCGGTGCCGGACTGGCCATCCTCGTCTTCATCCTTCTAAAGGTCATGGGTAAATAGCTGCCATGTCCGCCGACCAACATTTGGATTTCGAGCGCGACATTGCCGAGCTGGCCCATCGGTTTTGGGAGGAGGAAGGCCATCCTCAAGACCGTTCCGTGCAGCATTGGGAGCGCGCCGAGCGTGAATTGCGCGAGCGTCTGGGGAACAGTCCGGCGGACGGGCAATCTCCCGGCGGCATCCCGAATGATACTAGCGCGTCTGGGAAAATGGGTTGAGCTGCAGAATGCCTGCCAAAAAGTCATCTGCCAGCGTGGAGCGCGTCCGTACGGGACAAGGTTCCACTAAACTTTCCCGCGAGGAATTTATGCGGCGCTACGAAGCGCAATTCTACGATCCCGCCTTTGACGCGGCGCGCCCTGAAGTCGCGCGGCTCAGGGACATTGCGTGGGAGGCTTATGACGAAGGTCGCAAGAGCCCGCGCACGCGCAAGGCCGGGCCGGAGTTTGCGAATCCCGAACACGAGTTGGCGGTCGAGTGGCTGGAAACGCGTGAGCGTATTCACGAAGCGCAGCGCGAGTTTGCGCGCAGCGATGGTGCGTCGCGCATCCTGCTCGTCTGCGCTTCGCCGCGCACCGATGAGACGTGCCCGAGCGAGATGTCGAAAACCTTCCGCCTCGCGCAGCACGCTCGCGAGTGCCTGGCTGTGGCCCAGGATTTCGAGTGCGACTTTCTCGATCTCAGCAAGCTCGTCTCGGAATACGGACGCGCCATCCACCCATGCAAAGCGTGCGTCTCGACGGCCATGCCGCTGTGCCACTGGCCGTGCTCGTGTTACCCGAATCACTATATGGGTCAGATCCACGATTGGATGAACGACCTTTATCCGCGCTGGGTCGCGGCGCATGGCGTCATGCTCATCACGCCCGTCCATTGGTATCAGGCTCCGAGCGTTCTCAAGTTGATGATGGACCGCCTCGTGTGCGCCGATGGCGGCAATCCCGATCCGACCACGACCGATGGCAAGGATGCGGCGAAAGCGAAAGCGCTCGAACTGCAAGGCTGGCCGTTTCCGAAACATCTCGCCGGGCGCATTTTCTCCGTGATCGCGCACGGCGACACTGAGGGCACGGACAACGTGCGGCGCGACCTTCACGACTGGCTCACTGACATGGAACTCGTGTCCGCCGGCGCGACGGCGGAGGTGGACCGCTTCATCGGCTACTACGAGCCTTATGCCACGAGCCACGAGGCGCTGGATCGGGACACAGCCTTCGTAATAGAGACGCAGAACGCGGCTCGCACCTTGATGGCTGCCGTGCTGGCAATGCGCAAAGGGCACCGCCCGCCGGATGCCGAAGTGAAGTCGCCGCGTCCGAAATAGCGGGCGCTATCCCACCCCCGCGTCCGCCAGCGCGCGGGCGAGCAGCGCCTTGCCATCGTGCTCGATCACGTTGCCGTGTCCGACGATGATCCGGTCGAAATCCGCCGCCATGATCGGCAGCAGCGACGCACGAAAAGCCGCGCGATCATTGATGCAGATGCGGAAGATGCGGCTCATGCCTGGATAGCGTTTGAAGCCCGCGAGGTAACGGTGAAAAAAGCGATCCCACCCGCGTTCGTTCGGCGCGAAATTAAAGACAAGATCGGCGACGATCAACGTCCGCGTCGGCACATGCAGACAGACGTGCTCCTTCAATTTCGGCGCACCGCCGATGGCAAACACCTCGATTTCGCCCGCCCACTCCGGCGGCGTGGGCAGCAGCGGACTCGTGGAAAACCCGACGACCTCGCTGAAACTGGGTGGCCCAAGGAACGGCACGCCGGGAAAAGCATCACGCCCTTCGCGCGCATAGGTGTCATGCAACAGCATCGCTTCCACCAGCCAGCCCACCGGCCCGAGCGCCTGCATCTCCCCGACCTCCGCCGCCGTGAACGGAGCCATCGAATGCACCACGACTTTGCCCGACGCGAGCCGGATCAGGGTGACATTACGCCCATGCTGCGTGCCGAGCACCGAAAGCGGATAGCTGGCGAGCCAGAGATTTTCCGCGAGAGCGCGGGGAGATGAGGAGGTCGGCATGGTGCGTGGATGTTGCTAAACCTTCTTCGCAAATTCCCGTCCATCCGGTTGTGCTCTTCGTTGCCCGCTGACGAAGAACGTCCGAATTTTCGCGCTGCACCGATGCTCGACGCAATCTTCGGTCGTGTCGGTGTCGATCGCGCCCGTGTCCATGCTCAATCTGCGGCGATGAGTTCACCGCCGGTCTTCGCGTGAATGGGCGCGCGGCGCTCCCGCAGCGATTGGCGCGAGCCATCGGCGAGCACCGCCTGGATTTCCGCGACGATGGCGAGCGCGATGGCTTCCGGGGAGTCGCCGCCGAGATCGAGTCCGGCGGGAGCGAAAAGATTTGGACAATCGGTGAGGCCGGAGTCGGCGAGGTCGCCGAGCAGTTGATCGCGCCGCCGACGCGGGCCGAGCAGGCCCACGTAGGGCAGGCCGAGCGGGAGCAGCGCGCGGAGGGCGGCGCAGTCGCGACCGTAGTTGTGCGTCTTCACGATGGCGGCGGTCCATTGATCGAACGGCCCGCCAAGTTCCGAGGCGTGCGCGATGTCGATGACGCGCCAGCCGAGGGCTCCCGCAATGACGTGCAGCGCGGCGCTGTCCGGTCCGTCGCCAATGACGAGGAGTTGGAGCGGCGGCTCGATGGTTTGCACGAATGCGTCTTCGGGCGCGGCATCGCGCACGATGCGCGTGCCTTTCTCGAAACTCGTTGCGACCATGATGCTCCGGCGTGCGTGAAAATTTTCCGCCAGCTCCGCGAGAAATGTTTGCTCCGCGCGCTCGATGAAAATCTCAATCGTCCCGTGACAGCCGAAGCGTCGCCGCGTGTCGAACTCCATCGTCGTCGCCGCGCCCGTGCGCAAAACCCCGCGCGCTCTTTCCACGACCTCGTCTTCCAGGCAGCCTCCACTCAGCGATCCCGCCGTGCTGCCATCGCGCGCGATGAGCATCCGAGCGCCGGGCCGCCGATAGCTGGAGCCACGCGAACTCACCAAAGTCGCGAGCGCGAATGGCTCGTGGCGCCTTCGCTCAAAGGCGCACACGATGTCGCGGACTTCGCGCATCACAGCAGTTTGTCGAGCGTGATGGGGAGGTCGCGCACCCGCTTTCCCGTGGCGTGGAAGACCGCGTTCGCGATGGCGGCGGCGGTGCCGGTGTTGCCGATCTCGCCCATGCCCCGCGCGCCCATCGGATTGAAAGCAAAGTCGGGCTCGCCGACGAAATGCACTTCGAGATCGGGGATGTCGGCGTTCACGGGGACGTGGTAGTCGGCGAGATTGCGCGTCACGGGCAGGCCGGTCGCGCGATCGTAAATCGTCTCTTCTTCCAGCGCCATGCCGATGCCCATCACCACGCCGCCGAGGATCTGGCTGCGCGCGGTCTTCGCATTCATCACCCGCCCACAATCCATGACGGAGACAAAGCGCGTGACCTGCACCCGCGGCAGCGCCGGGTCGATCCGCACTTCGCAAAACTGCGCGCCGAATGATTGGAACGCGACCTTCGGCTGGAAAAGTAGCGGCGGCTTGAACTCGCCTTTCGCTTCGAGGAAATCCTGGCCCGCGCGTTTCAAAATTTCCGCAAAGCTGTCACTCTTGCCCGTATCTTCCTGCGCGCTCAAACGTCCCGGCGCGGCGAGGCTGATCTTCTTCGGACTGAGGCCGTGCAAAGGCGACGCGGCATCGGCGGAGGCGAGTTTGGCGAGTGCGAGGAGCAGGGCCTCGGCGGCATCGTAGATCGCCGAGCCGACGGTCGCCGTGGTATTCGATCCGCCGGCGACGGGGCCGTAGGGAAGGTCGGAGCTGCCGAGTTCGAACTTCACTTTTTCCACCGGCAGACCGATGGCTTCCGCGCTGATTTGCGTGAGCACGGTGTAAGCGCCGGTGCCAATATCGTGCGCCGCGCACTGCACCACGGCGGTGCCATCTGCGGCCAGCCGGATGCGCGCTTCCGCCGCCATCTTGTAACCGGGATACGTCGCCGTCGCCATGCCCCAGCCGATGAGCATTCCATCCTTTTGCATCGAAAGCGGCTCCGGCGTGCGCCGCTCCCAGCCGAATTTTTCCACACCCACGCGATACGCTTCCAGGAGATGGTTCGTGCTCCACGGCTTCTCCTTCACGGGATGCTGTGCGGTGTGATTCGCCACGCGCAACGCCACCGGGTCCATCTTCAATTCGACCGCCAGCTCATCCATCGCGCACTCCAGCGCATAGGTGCCGGGGCATTCGCCGGGCGCGCGCATGAAGGTGGGCGTGGCCACGTTCACTTTGAAAACCGTCTCCTCCACCGTGATGGCCGGGCACGCATACATCGCGCCCGATGAACGCGCGCCGCAGCTCTCCACGAAATCGCCGACCTGCGAAGTGAGCGTCTCCGTGCGATGCCGGATCGCGCGCAACTCACCCTGCGCCGTGGCCGCGAGCGCGATGGTCTGCCGCGTCGGCGTGCGATGCCCGGTGCCGCTAAACATGTCCTGCCGCGAGAGCGCAAATTTCACCGGAGCACCCGTCACTTTCGCCGCCATCGCCGCCAGGATTTGATGCGGCCAGACCGCGCCTTTGCAGCCAAACGCACCGCCGACAAAGAGACTGAGCACGCGCACATTTTCCAGCTTCAAACCGAAGGTCTGCGCGAGCACATCCTGCACGCCTTTCACATACTGCGTGGCATCGTGCAGCGTCAGCCGATCGTTCGCCGTCCACTCCGCGACGGTCGCGGAAGGCTCCATCGGATTGTGCGTTTCCGTCGGCGTTTCGTAGGTTTGCTCGATGATGATGAGGCTCTGATCCGCCAGCGTCTTCTCGACATCGCCCTTCGCGATTTGCGCCGGCTCGCCATTGTTCTTCTTCGGTTTATCGCCGCTCTCCGGCGCGTCTTTGCCGGTCAAAACGGGCGCGCTTTGCTCATAGCGGATTTTGATCAGCGACGCCGCGTGCCGCGCCTGCTCCAGCGTCTCGGCGACGACGAGCGCGACGTATTGCCCGCCGTAGGAAATCCGGTCGTCGCTGAGCGGCAGACGTAGCTCGTTCAGGATTCCGCCGCCCGCCATCGGGTTCGGTTTCGGCTGCTTGAGCTTCGGCGCATTCCGATGCGTGAGCACCGCGCGCACGCCGGGCGCGGCCTCGGCGGCCGCCCCATCGAGGGCGGCGATGCGGCCATTCGCGATGCTGCTCGTGAGTGCAAATGCGGACAGCACCCCGGTCGGGCTGAACTCCGCGGCATACTTCGCCGCCCCGGTTATTTTGAGCCGGCCATCGATGCGGTTCATCGGCTTGCCGAGGATGAGTGGGGAAAGGGCGTTGGTGCTCATCGGCTCAGAGTTTCGCGAGGGTGGTGAGCGCGCGGACGATCGTGCGGCGCGCGAGTTCGATCTTAAAAGTGTTGTGCTCGTAACCCTTCGCGCCCGCCAGCGCGGCGGTCGCGGCGGCGAGGAAAGTGGCCTCGTCCGGAGGCTTGCCGATCAAGTGTTGCTCAGCCTCCGCCGCCCGCCACGGCATGTGGGCCACCCCGCCGAGCGCGATGCGCGCGGTCTTGATTTTTCCCCCTTCCAACTCCAGCGCCGCCGCCACACTCACGAGCGCAAAGGCATAGCTCGCCCGGTCGCGCACTTTCAAATAGTGCGAGCGCGCCGCCCACCGATTCGCGGGTAGATCGACGGCGGTGATGAGTTCATCCGGCGCGAGATTCGTTTCACGCTCCGGCGTCGCGCCGGGCAGTCGGTAAAAGTCCGCAAAGGCAATTTCACGCTCACCCTTTGGCCCCTGCACGCGCACCACCGCTTCGAGCGCGGCGAGCGCCACGCACATGTCGCTCGGATGCGTGGCAATGCACTGCTCGCTTTGACCGAGGATCGCGTGGCTGCGATTGAAGCCCGTGAGCGCGCCGCAACCGCTGCCGGGGTTGCGCTTGTTGCACGCGGGAAAAGCGGGGTCGTAAAAGTAGGGGCAGCGCGTGCGCTGGAGGAGATTGCCGCCGACCGTCGCCATGTTGCGAAGCTGCGGACTCGCGCCTGCGAGAAAGGCTTCTGCCAGCACCGGATACCGCGCGGAGATGAGCGCGTGCGCGGCCACGTCCGAGTTGCGCGCGAGCGCACCGATGCGCACGCCTTTGCCCTCCGGTAATTCCTCCACCTGCGCGAGCGGCAACCGCGTGATGTCGATGATTTGCGCGGGCGTCTCCACACCCATCTTCATCAAGTCGATGAGATTCGTGCCGCCGCCCAAGAGCTTGGCGTGAGGCTTCGCCACGAGATCCGCGACCGCTTGCGGTGCATCGGCAGCACGGGAATAGGTGAAAGGATTCATACAGCGTCGGCGGTTTTCGTTTTCGCCTCGCGGATTGCGGCGAGGATGTTCGGATACGCGCCGCACCGGCAGATGTTCCCGCTCATCCACTCGCGGATTTCGCCATCGCTCCCCGCGTGCCCTTCCTTCAGCAGCGCCACCGCCGAGCAAATTTGCCCCGGCGTGCAGTAACCGCATTGAAAACCATCGTGCTCCAAAAACGCCGCCTGCACAGGATGCAGTTCGTCGCCTTCCGCCAGTCCCTCGATGGTCGTGATTTCATCGCCCTCATGCGTCACCGCGAGACTCAGGCATGAGTTGATCCGCCGCCCATTCACCAGCACCGTGCAAGCCCCGCATTGCCCGTGATCGCAGCCTTTTTTCGAGCCCGTGAGCCCGAGTCGCTCGCGTAGCGCGTCGAGCAGCGTCACTCGCGGATCAAGGCGCAGCGCGGTTTCGCGGCCATTGATCTGGAGGGTCACCGCCGCCGTCTCCGTATCTGCGAGGGCAGCGATGGGTTCGACGGTTTGGGCTTTTTGCTGACCGAGGAGATGCGGCCCCAGCGCGAGCGCCGCGCCGGTTCCGGCGACTTGTTTGATGAAGACCCGGCGGGTGGCCGCGTCGCCAAACAGCATTAACTCATTAAGCGAATCACCGAAACGGGAGGGATTAGTTTCATTAGACATCGGCAAGCTCCTGGCTGGTTTGAAGGTCGTTATTCAGTCGCGCCACTTCGCTCCGCATCGGCTTCTATTTCCGCAGCTTCCAGCGCGGCGGCCTCCACGATCGTCGAGGGACGTTCGGGATGATGCTGGTGCTCCGCGTTTTCGAGTTTCTCGTGTTCTTTCTTCACATGCTCGCCGTGCTTTTGTTCTTCGAGCTTGTGTTGATTTTTTGGTGATTGATCGCCCATAGACCAAAGATTCGCGGCCCGAAATTTGGGCGGCTGTATCGAAGCGCAAAAAATTTCACTCCGTGGATTTTTTTTCCAGGTTCGCCCATCCAGAACCCAGATTGGTGGCGATGAGTTTACCACACCTGACGACCAGACTCCGTGCGCATCATCGCAGGCGAAGTGCTTAGTTTTCTCTCAACAATAACGAATCTCACAATCACCAACTACCTATGAAACTCGATACCCTCAAAGACCTCTACATCCTAGAACTGAAAGACCTTTACAGCGCCGAGAAGCAAATCATCGTTGCCCTGCCGAAAATGGTAAAAGCCGCGAGCAACGAGAAGCTGGCTGCTGGCTTCAAAGGCCATCTCGAAGAAACCAGGGAGCATGTCGTGAGGTTGGAGAAAATCCTGGTTAGCCACGGGCAGACGACGCGCGGGCCGAAATGCAAAGGCATGGAAGGCGTGCTCAAGGAAGGTGCGGAAATGATCGAAGAAGAGGCCGACGAAGAAGTGCGCGATGCGGGGCTGATCGCCGCCGCGCAACGTGTCGAACATTACGAAATGGCCGGCTATGGCTGTGCCCGCACTTACGCCGAGCTGCTCGGGGACAAGGAAGGGGCTAAACTTCTGCAGACCACGCTCAATGAAGAGGGCGCGACCGACAAGAAGCTGACCAAGCTGGCAACCTCGGTCATCAATATCGCAGCGGATAAGTAACCACCTCCACCCGACTTTCGAACTCCCCATGCCCAACAAACCCAAACGCTCCAGCGCCACGAAATCCGTTCCGCAGACGGATGCCGCCCCGCGAACTGCCGAGACGCATCAAACCGTCAGTAGTCTGGCTGACACGCTAACTACCAATCACGGCCTCCCCATCGCGGACAATCAGAACTCGCTCAAAGTCGGGGAGCGCGGGCCGACCCTGCTGGAAGATTTCATCCTGCGGGAAAAGATCACGCACTTCGATCACGAGCGCATCCCGGAGCGGATCGTCCACGCGCGGGGCACCGGCGCGCACGGTTACTTTGAAGTTTATGAATCGCTGAGCGACCTCACCAAGGCCGCGTTTCTCCAGGATCCCAAAGTAAAGACGGAGGTCTTTGCACGCTTCTCCACCGTCGCGGGCGGCGCGGGGTCCGGCGATCTTGCGCGCGATGTGCGCGGGTTTGCGGTGAAGTTTTACACCACGGAGGGGAACTACGATCTCGTCGGCAATAACATCCCGGTTTTCTTCATTCAGGACGCGATCAAGTTTCCCGATCTCGTCCATGCGGTGAAGATGGAGCCGGATCGCGGCTTCCCGCAGGCGGCGTCGGCGCACGATAACTTCTGGGACTTCGTTTCGCTCACGCCCGAGAGTATGCACATGCTAACATGGGTGATGTCTGACCGCGCCATCCCGCGCTCGCTGCGGATGATCGAAGGGTTTGGCGTCCATACTTTCCGGCTGATCGACGCACAAGGGGTCTCGCGCTTCGTGAAGTTCCATTGGCGGCCAAAGCTCGGCGCAGCGTCGGTGCTGTGGGATGAAGCCGTGAAAATCAACGGTGCGGATTCGGACTTCCACCGGCGTGACATGTGGGAAGCGATTGAGCGCGGCGACTTTCCCGAATGGGAACTCGGGCTGCAAGTGTTCGACCAAGCCACCGCGGATGGTCTCGACTTCGACGTGCTCGATCCGACGAAGCTCATCCCCGAGGAAATCATCCCGCTGCGGATAGTCGGTAAGATGGTGCTCAACCGCAACGTGGATAACTTCTTCGCTGAGACGGAGCAGGTGGCGTTTCTACCCACGAACATCGTGCCAGGCATCGACTTCTCGAACGACCCGTTGCTGCAAGGTCGGCTCTTCTCTTACCAAGACACCCAGCTCTCGCGACTCGGTGGGCCGAACTTCCATCAAATCCCGGTGAACGCGCCGCGCTGCCCAATGCACAACTTTCAGCGCGATGGCCTGCGCCAAATGGAAGTGCCCAAAGGCCGGGTGAACTACGAGCCGAACAGCCTCGACGGCGGCGCACCGCGTGAAAACCCGACCCGCGGTTTTTCCAGCCATCCCGAGCCGCTCGACGCCTCGAAACTGCGCAAACGCGCGGAGACTTTCGCCGATCACTACTCCCAAGCGCGGATGCTCTTTCGCTCGCTGACGGAGCCGGAGCAGCGGCACATGGTGAGCGCTTTCGCCTTTGAACTCGCGAAGGTGGAGACGAAAGCGATTCGCCTGCGGATGCTGGGCCACCTCGCAAACATCGACGCATCGCTGCACGACCAAGTCGCCGCCGCGCTCGGGATGCCGGAGAAGGCCGAAACGATCAACCCCGCCGTCGCGCCGCGCGATCTCCCGCCATCGCCCGCGCTCAGCCTCATCGGCAAAGCGCCCGCGACCTTGCAGGGACGCAAGATTGGCGTGCTCGTCACCGATGGCTTCGATGCTGAGTTGCTCACCGCCTTGCAGCGCGATGCTAAGTCACAGAAAGCCGCGCTCGTGGTGATTGCGCCGAAAGTGGGCGGTGCGATGAACAGCGCCGGAGAGTTAGTCGAAGCGGACTTCCCACTCTCCGCCGCGCCCTCGGTTTTTTTCGACACCGTCGTCATCCTCGCCAGCGAAAAAGCCGCCACCGACCTCGCCACGCAAGCCGCCGCCGTTGACTGGGTAAGCGATGCCTTCGCCCATCTCAAAGTTCTCGCTTACACTCCCGGCGCACAACCCCTGCTCGATCGCGCGGGCGTCAAGCCGGATGCGGGCATTATTCCGCTCGCCAGTGAAAAGGCCGTGGCAAAATACATAGCCACCGCGAGGAATGGCCGCATCTGGGATCGAGAACCCAGCCTGCGTCGGCCCGGCTAGGGGTGGGCTGCCTGTTGGAATACCCGTTTCAGCGCCGGAGGCGCGACATATGCCGGGAACCAAGCGGACATGCCTCACCTCTGGAGCTCGGGCCGCTTTTCAAACAGGCTGTGAGCTGACTGCCAGGGAACTTAGCCCGCCGACTTGAGCCCGAACCAGTAGAAGCCATGTGGCCCGAGCGTGAACGTCGAAAGGGTTGGTTTGATCTTCGGGAAAAGGGTCTGACCAAAGAGTTCTTCCGGCACCCATCCCGCAAATGCGGCTAAGTCTAACTCCGCGAC
>JANLQB010000479.1:0-14619 GCA_031367565.1 Verrucomicrobiota bacterium | reverse complement strand
GTTAGGATCATACTCTGAGAAGTAGCAGCCCTCGTGCCTTCGCTGCATTCCGGGCCTGCCTATTCAGGGTGAAAATCAGACCTTCGGCCCGCCAGCGTCGATCTTCGCGAGCGCCCGCTCGTATGCGGGCGCGAGTTCGCCGGTGCTTGCGACGCCCGCTCCGAGGTCGCGGATGAGGCCGTCGTCCAGCGCATAGACCAAACCGTGAACCGTCAGCGACTGCCCGCGCGACCACGCATCCTGCACGATCGTCGTCTCGCACACGTTCACGACCTGCTCGACGATGTTCAGTTCGCAAAGAATGTCCGGGCGTTCGCCCTCCGCCGCCGCCTCGATGCGGGCGGCGTGCTTCTGCCGCACGTCGTGGATGTGCCGCAGCCAGTTATCCACCAGCCCGAGACGCCTCCCCACGAGCGCCGCGCTCACGCCCCCGCAACCGTAATGACCGACGACGAGCAGGTGTTTCACGTGCAGGACATCGACGGCAAATTGCATCACCGAGAGACAGTTCAGATCGGTGTGGACGACGACGTTCCCGATATTCCGATGCACGAAAATTTCGCCCGGCAGCAGGCCGATGATTTCATTTGCCGGCACGCGGCTATCCGAGCAGCCGATCCACAAATACTCGGGAGCCTGCGTCTTCGCGAGACGCTGAAAAAAATCTGGCTCCGCTGCTTTCACGCTGTCGGCCCAGGCGCGGTTTTGGGTAAAAAGATTTTTGATATCACTCATGTCGCGGAGAGAAATGCGTTACCCACCCGCCAGAGGAAAGACCGAAAGCGATTGGGCGCGCGCACTTTCATCTCGCGCCGGAGTTCCGCGCCGACTATCCCACCACGCATGTCCTGCCGAACTTTCGCCTGTCTCGCTCTCACGCTTGTCCTCGCTGGCTGCGCCGCCGAAAAGGAGAAGCAAAAGAAAAAAGACGTTGCCGAAAAAAAACAGGAGCAGAGCCAGAAAGTGGCGGAAGACCCGGCTTTCATGGCATTTCTCGGGCGACTCCGCATCGCCCTCGCGAATAAGGATCACGCCGCGCTCACGTCGATGATGACGGCGGATTTCGGCTACCGCTGGGACACGCCGCCCGTGGGCGACGACGTCTTTACCTACTGGGATCTGAATGAAAGCTGGCCGCTCCTGGGCAAGGTGCTGCGCGAGAAATTTGTCGCGCACGGAAGCTACATGGTCGCCCCCGCCGCCGTCGCGACCGATCCCGCTTTTCACGGCTTCCGCGCCGGGATGCGGATGCTGAATGGCAGTTGGAAATTCGCCTACTTCGTCCCAAGCGAAAGCACCGCCCCGCAGTGAGGAGCCGCGACCCGATCGCGCTCGGCCTGCCGCACCGCGCGCCCTTCATTTTCGTCGACGAAGTGATCGAGCTTCAGCCCGGCGAACGCGCGGTGTGCCGCAAAACCTTTCCGCCCCACGAACCATTCTTCGCCGGCCATTTCCCCGGCGACCCGATCGTCCCCGGTGTGATCCTCACCGAAGCGCTTGCGCAAACCGCCGGCATCGCGGGCGGCGGCGAAGGCCGCGCGTTCCGGCTCACGGCGATCAAGGCGATGAAATTTCCCGGCGCGGTGAAACCGCAGGAGGAAATCACGCTGCGCGCAGAGAAGCGCGGCGCGGTCGGCGGGCTGTGGCAGTTCGACGTGATCGCGCGCGTTGGCGAGCGGGTCGTGGCGGAAGGCGCGGTCGTTTTGAACGAAGTCGCCTGACGCGGACTAACTCACCTGCGGCAAAAGCAGGCCGAGCAAATCGCTGATCTTCAGGCGCTCTTGCCGTCCATCATCGCGATGGCGCAGCGTCACGGTGTCGAGCAACTCGGGACCATTTTCGCCTACCGAATCGAAGTCGATCGTCACGCAGAACGGCGTCCCGCCTTCATCCTGCCGCGCGTAGCGTTTCCCGATGCTGCCGCCCTCGTCGTAGAACGCAGTCATGTGCGGCTTTAGTAAGTCGTAAACACCGCGCGCCTTCGCCACGAGTTCCGGCTTGTTCTTCAACAGCGGGAAAACGCCGACCTTCACCGGTGCGATGCGCGGGTGAAATTTCATCACCGTCAGCGTCTCCGTGTTGCCCTTCGCGTCCGTCTTCTGCACTTCGGTGAAAGCATTCGCAATCACCGCGAGCGCGAGCCGATCGAGACCGGCAGACGGTTCGATGACGTGCGGGACATAGAAGCCTTTCAGCAGGCGCTCACAGAAAATCGCCGCTTCCTCCCGGGATTGGTTCGCGTCCTGCCACTCATCTTGCACGTCGGAAATGAAGTCCTGCTTCTGTTCGTCCGTGAGTTTTGAAACAGCGGCCCGAACCTCCTCGTCAAAAACTTCCAGCGGCTTGCCCGAATGTTTTTGGTGCTGCGTGAGGTCGAAATTGCCGCGCGCCGCAATACCTTCCAGTTCCTCCGTGCCAAAGGGAAATTTGTAAAGGATGTCCACGCAAGCCCGCGCGTAGTGCGCGAGTTCGTCCTTTTTCTGCCAGTGATAATCGAGCACATCCGCACCGAGCCCGATGCCCGCATAATAAGCCGTCCGCTGCGCGACCCAGTAGCGATGCCACATCTCCCAGCCCCAGTTTGGCTGCGGCACGGAAAGGTCCGCACCTTCGCTCCAACTCGCGACCCTGCCGTGGATCAGGCGCACGGCTTCATCCGGCGGGATGAAAAATTCGAGTTCCATCTGCTCAAATTCACGCGAGCGGAATGTGAAATTGCGCGGCGTGATTTCGTTGCGAAACGCTTTGCCGATTTGTCCGATCCCAAACGGCACTTTCACTCGCGAAGAATCCACCACGTTCTTGAACTGCACAAAAATCGCCTGCGCCGTTTCGGGGCGGAGATATGCGATGTTGTCGTCGGTCGCGATCGGTCCGTAGTTCGTCTTCAGCATCAGGTTAAACGGACGCGGCTCGGTCAGCTCGCCGCCGCAATGTGGACACGGCGTGATGAAACCCGTCGCACCAAGCTGCTCAGTCGCGAGATAGAGGTAGAACTCGCGGGCATCCGTGGGGCGCTTCCCTGCCTCCACCGCCTGCACCAGCCAGGAGATAGTAATCTCCGGCTCCCTCACCAACGCGAGATTCGGAGCCAATTGTTTGCCTTTACCCTTTGCCCATTTCAGCAGGTCGCCGGTGTGAAAAGCATCCGTGCCCGGCTCGACGATCGCCGCCAGCGATTGCACCCACTGTTGCTCGGACATCAACGTCCACCATTGGTCGGATCGAATCAGCTTCTTGCAGCTTTTGCAGGTGCTCATCGGGTCCGCGAAAGTATCGACATGCCCGGATGCCTTCCAAATCGCCGGGTGCATGATGATCGACGCATCGAGACCCACCACGTCCTCGCGTTCGCGGGTCATCGCGCGCCACCACGTATCGCGCAGGTTGCGCTTCAACTCCGCTCCGAGTGGGCCGTAGTCCCAGAAACCGTTGATGCCGCCGTAGATTTCGGAGCTTTGGAAGATGAAACCCTTTCGCTTGCAGAGCGAAACGATCTTTTCCATCAACGGTGGTTCTTTGGGCTGGCTCATAGGGACGGGGAAAGTGCGTGTGCGGTCCGGGTCGCTCAAGCGAAATGTCGCGTCTTTCGAGACCGGCTGCATCCGGTGCGGCGCTAATTCTTGTCGTCGAGTTCCCTCCAGAACTCCGCCACCGGTTGCGTCATCCTTTGATACGAAATACGGCGCAGGGTGGGATGCACGCGCAGGAACTCGATCTCCGTGCATTGCGCGGGGATGATGACGGATTCCAGCTTCGGCATTTCGCGGAGCAGGCGAAGATCGGTGAGCTCGGTACAGCCTTGGAGATTCAGCTCGCGGATGCTGGAGCCGGCCAGCGGGGTGAGATCGCGGATGCCGGTGTGGCTGAGATCGAGGCGCTGGAGTGGGAGCCCGGCCAGCGGCGTGATCTCGCGGATTTTGCGACAGTTGGCGGCGATGAATTCTTCGAGCTTCAGCCCGGCCAGCGGCGCGAGATCGGAGACCGGGGTTCCTTCGATCGAGAGCGAGCGCAGCGGGAGCGCGGCGAGCGGGCGCAGGTCGGAAACCGACGTGCGATTTAGCGTGAGCCGTTCGAGCTTGAGGGATTTGAGTGCGCGGATGTCGGCGGTGCCAGAGTCGTCGAGATTCAGCGAGACGACTGGCATGTCCCCGAGCTTCCTCAAATCGGGCGTTTGCATCCGGCTGAAATCGACGGCCAGCGTGGTGCCGTCGATCGATTCATACCGACCCTTCAAACCTTCCTGATCGGAGACAGCATTCCACGTTTTGCGGAAGCGATCGGGATCGGGCGGGAATTGATCGAGCAGCGCCAGCGCCTCCTCCAGGCGATTCTGCCGCAGGAGCATGTCGTGGAAAACGTGGAGCAGCGCGGGCGTGAAATCGCCGGTCTGATCGTATTGCGCGATCAACTGCCAGGTGAGGTCGGAGTTGCGTTTGGCATCCGCGTTTTTTGGTTGGAGACGCGACGCTTCATCGAACCCAAGCGCCGCCTCGTCCCATCGCAGCAAGGTCTGAAGCAGCTTGCCGCGCAGGAGGTGATACGCGGATTCGTTGGGAACCTGCGCGATCGCGTAGTCCACCTTCGCGAGCGCGTCGTCGAACTTGCGATCTTTCAGGAGCCGCTGCGCCTCAGCGTAAAACGTCGGCGCAGTTCCACGCAGTTGATCCAGGCGCTCCGCCGCGATTTCCTCACTCGCCTTTGCGCGATCACGCTCCGTCGCCAGTCGGTAAATGAAAACGCCGGCGAGCACATTGAACGCGATGAACCCGGCGGTGATCAGTGCGACTTCCCGCTGGTGGCGGCCCGCCCAAAGCAAGATGTGTTTTCGCAGGCTCGCGTTCTCCGCCTTCGGCGCAAAACCACCCTGATGCGCAGCGATGTCGGTCTGCATTTCTTCAACGCTCTGATAGCGATCCGCAGGCGCGAGCTGCATCGCTTTCATGACCACGGCGGAGAGCCCGTCCGGCACGCGCCGCCCCGGCAAATGCAGCAGCTTCACGAGTTCATCACCATCCGGCGCTATCGCGCGAAGGCCGGATTTCAGCTTCACATTGAAACTGGCGGGCGGCTCGTGCTTCGACGTAAGGATCGACTCCACCATCTCCTGCACCGTCGCCCCGCTAAACGGCGGGCGCAGCGTGAGAATCGCGTAGAGCAACTCGCCGAGCACGTAGACATCGGAGCGCGCGTCGATCTCATCGAGCGCGCCGCGCGCCTGCTCGGGCGAAATGTAAGGCGGCGTGCCGACGATGAGGCCGTGCATCGTTTGAAAACCGCGTGGGTCCGGCTCAGCCTCCGCGTCCATCTCCGTGTGGATTCCCTCGCCGCCTTTCACCGCGCCCGTCATGTTTTTTGCGAGGCCCCAATCCATCACGAGCACTTCGCCGAACGCGCCGATCATGACGTTGTCCGGCTTCAAGTCGCGATGCACCACCCCCTTGGAATGCGCGAACGCCACGGCATCGCAGATCTTTTGAAAAATGGTGATCAACGCGCCGAGCGGATATTTTTTCAACATCGACTCACCCCCGTGCCGCAGCCCTCGCAGCACTTCTTGGAGCGTGATGCCCTTCACATATTTCATCGTGTAAAACGCCTCGCCGTGCTCATCGGTTCCGAGTTCGTACACGGGCACGATATTCGGGTGCTCGAGCTGACCGGTGAGCTGCGCTTCGTTCACAAAACGCAGCACGTTTTCCCGCGAAAACTGATCGTCCGTTTTCATCACCTTCACCGCTACCGTCCGCCGGATGCGGAGATCGCGCCCCTGCATCACCACGCCCATCCCACCGCGCCCGATCGTCGTGATGATTTTGTATTTCTCCCCCGCGAGCATTTCGCGCATCGGCGCGAGCCCGAGATCTTTGTCGGAAAGCGCCGCGCTCAATTGTGCGGCGGCGACGGTGGAAAGCCGGATGAACAAACGCGCAGCTCCGATTTGCACTTCCTGATTATTCCGCACGCGCGTCGGGATCTGCACTTCCACGCCGTCGATGAAGACGCCGTTGCTCGATCCGAGATCCTCAATGATCAACTCATACGCGCTGAAACTCAGCCGCGCGTGATGCCGCGAAACCGCGTCCGCTTCGACGATGATGTGGCAACTCGAATCCCGCCCGACGATGTATTCGCCGTGCTCGATCGCGTATTTCTTGAGCAGCTCCGTCTTGGAATAGACGTGAATCTCCGCAACGATCGCTTCGCTTTTCGGCGACGCGGGATTGCTCCTCTCATCTGAAGATTCGGGCTTCAACACTGGAGCGACCCGGATGTGTACAACGCGTCACTCGCAGGAAAAGTGCGGCAGTACAGGTTGCGAAAGGCGAATGACATCACGGGAATAACCCGGACGGGTCGCTCCCGTTGCAGAAGTTTCTCGTGCTCCTCGCGAAAGGAGCCGATCACTTTGACTACAAACCGGGGATCATCGGAGCCGCGCCGTCAGGTGGCATCGGCGGTGCCGCGTCAACCGGCGCGGATGGCGGCGCTGCGGGCGGGAGACCGAGCGGAGGAACGTCGGCGCTCGATGCGGGTGGCGCGAGATCGAGTGGCACGATCGGCTCGGCCTTCGACTTCTGCTTCACGGGAATGAAGTGATTCCTCCGAGGCGAATACGTGTCGGAATAAATCGTTTTGCAGCCGGTGAAAACGAGGCTGATAGAAAGGAAAATGGCCGGGATAATGTAACAGGCAGGGCGGGACATGCGGCGTGTCTAGTGGATGTGCGCCGCGTTCGTCAACTGCCGAGTCATCTCAAACTTTCCGGAATCGTAACTGGAGTCGTAGCGCGCGCTAAACTGATCCCCCATGATCCGCGCATCGTAGCGATAAGTGCCGCCAAAGGCTTTTGGCAAATCATGCGTGCCGCGGAATTCCTTCGGGGCGCCCGGTTTCGACGGGCCTCGCGGAATTTTTGGCAAAAATGTCACGTCGTAGTTTGCGGCAAACGCCTTCCAGTTTGCGCGCAAGTGCGCGGCGATCTGCCCATCGGGACCGGGCTCCATCACGCAGCGAAGACGCCCGCCGTCCGGAGCACCCGCCGCACTTTTGTGGCGCGCGCTCGTCCAGCGTCCGTCCCAGCGCGAGGCGTTCTGATATTGCCCCGGCTGGCCAACCGCGTCCCATTTTCCCTGAAAAGACGAGCAGCCTGCGCAGAGCGCGAGAGCGAGGATGGCGGAAAGACGCGCGAGTTGTTTCATGGTTTCAAAGTCAGCACGAATGCCTTCATTTCATCGACCGTTCCGCGAAAGGCAAGCATCGTGCAAATGCCGCCGCGCTGACGGATCGCCGCCGCCCATTCGCCGTGATCGAAGAACTTCCAGTCGCCGTCATCGTCGAGTTCGATGTCGAAATCCGACGCGCGAAAGACATCGAGCATGGACGCGCGCTTCTCTTCCCCGATCACCACCTGCGCGACCGAATGGCTCGCCGACTGAAAAGTGCGGGCACCCGCCGCCGGCAGCGCGGCGACATCCGGCGGCAGCGTCATCCCATCGAAACCGCGCAACATGAACCAGTCGGCCAGCCCGCCCACTGTCCCGGTTTTCATTTCCAGCTCCACGCCGGTCATGTGGTTCAACTGCTCGACCATGCGCTCGGCGTTTTCCTTTCCAGGAAATCCCGCACGTCTTTCCATTTCGAGCCAGACCACAAATCCGATCGCGAGCAGCACGCCCGCAATCGCGCACAGGATCGCGGGATGCAGCGCGTGCTTCCGCAATTCCTTCGGGGCCGAACACTCCGCGATCTTTTTGCGCAGGCTGTCCGGCGGCTTCACGAAATGGATCGCGTCCACGATTTGCGCGTCGAAGGCCGCGTTGGCTTCCAGCTTTTGGCGCATTTGCTCATCGCTCTCCGCCATCTTCAGCGCCTTCTGCACGGAGGCTTCCGGGCGGACGCCTTCGCGATGACAGGCGAGCAAATTTTCGGCAGTGCGGACGTTCATGAAGGCTGCCCCGTCGCACCGCGCAAAGATTTCTGCAAGGCCGCGCGCGCCTCCGCGAGCGTCGCACCGAGTTCCTCCAGATCCATGTTCAGCAGCTTCCCGATTTCTTTCGGCGTAAAGAGATCGAGGTAGAAAAGAGCGAGCGCACTCCGGCCCGGCTCGATCATGCAGTGAAAGTGTTCCGCCAGAATATACGCCTCGATCCCCAGCACCTCCGGCACGGCTCCCGCCATCGTCTCCACGCGCAGCAGCCGCGGCACGATCGGCACCGGATTCTCCAGATGGTTTTTCAAACACCGCTCGCGAATCCGCCGGGCGAGCCACGCCTGCCGATTCGCCTCGGAGCGGATCTGATCGAGCTGCGCCTCCACCTCGGCGTGCGTGTCCGCCATCACGGATTCTGCTGCGGAACTGCTCCCGGTGAGGAGCAGTGCGAAGCGGTAAAACTCGGCGAGGGTAGCGCTGGGGAAGATGGCCGTTTGCAAGGCGCGGATCATTTCCCAAAGCCAGCGCGGGCGACAAGTGCAGATTCGCATTCGGGAAAAACGCCGCTCGAACCCATCGAAAAAAAATTTGAATGAACGCGGGAATCGCCGCGTCGGAAAAACCGAATCCCAAAAACATGAAAACACTCCTGCTCACCGCACTGACGCTCACCGGCATCGCGCTTGGCACACCCCAAGCGCAGGCGCGCGATCGCCATCACCACGACTCCGACCACCGTTCGTATCGGTGCGAAAGCCGCTCATACGACTACGGTTACTCGCGCAGCTACGACGCTCCGCGCGTTTCCTACTCGCGTAGCTACCATTACTCGGAGCCGGATTACGATTACCGGCCAGCGCCGCGTTACTACTATTCCCAGCGCTGCGAACCGGAGCGTCGCCGCCACAGTTTCCGCCCGCCGCTCATCTCGTTCCTCTTCGGTTTCTAAGCGGCGTCATTTCACCGCCGTCGGCGTGAGGATCGCGTCCTTCATACCGTGCAGCAGCTTCTTGTCGGCCGGCGCGACGGTGGCGAGCGCGCCACCGAGGTGCGTGCGGTTGTCATGGACGAAATAGTAAGGGCACAACCGCACGCGCCCGCGCAGGCTCACGATCTCGCCCGCCTTCGGATCACGAAATGGCTGCTCGACGATCCGCCCTTTGTGAAAACGCTGAAGGATCCACGGATGATGCGGAAATTCATCCAGCCCGCGCTGAATCGCCGTGTGCCATTCCGCCTGCGGCGCATCGCTCCCGAGCGTGACGCTGCGGCTGCCCCAGCCGAGCTCCGAGAAGCCGCTGATTTTCAAAATGAGGTCGCGCTGCTTTTGAGAAAAACGCATCACCTCACCCCAATCGTGAACGTCGAGCCCAGGAATGACCGCGTGCTGCGGCAGCGCCGTCGGATCGAGAATCCAAGTGTAGGGAATGACCTTCTGCAGCTTCAGAAAATGCCGCTCGCTAAGTTCGCGCCGCCAGAATTCTCGCAGCGGTCGCATCCAGAAAAGCGCGAACCAGAGTTTCTCTTCGAGGAACGGTTTGATCGGCGGAGTGATCGAAATTTTCCCAGCGCTCGCCGCATCCAGCATTGCCGCCGCAGTCGGGATATTTGGCAGATCGAATAGCTCGAAGAAACGGTAAAGCGTCGGCTGCGGATTCGCGGGTGCCGTATCAAAAACTTGCAGCGCACCGCCCGAAAGTCGCGAGAGATATTCCATCTCCGGCCGATACGTCGCAGCCTCTTCGGAAATGACGATGTCCGCACTTCCGCCGAGCATCTTCGAGAAGCCATCGAGCATCCCACTCGCCCCGCCGAGGATATCATTCCCGAGCGCCGCGTAGGTTGCGTTCAGCCAATGCGTGAGGCCGATGCCGCCGGGAACGGTATCGAGTTCGGCAATGATGAAACCGTCGTCCGTGAGGATGAGGTCAGGGCGGATGACGCGCGGCAGATCGTCGCGGAATTCTTTGCGCCGCGAAAACTCGATCAGCTCCGGCGGCTTCCCGCGATCGAGATAGTCCGCGATCCAAGCGGGCTGCTTTCCGGTGGCGCTTTGCTGGTAAAGAAGATTGCACGCGCGATTAAAGAGTTGGAGCCGGTAGCCGAGCTTTTCGAGTTCCTCCGCAAACGCCGCGTCGATCGCAAACGGCTCTGGCGAAACCAGCCAGCTTTTGTCCGCGAACAACCCCTCGGGCGGCGCGGCAGCTTCAATCGCGGCGACTCTTTCCAGCGGCGTCATCGTCTTAAATAAGAAGCTTCAACGCCGCGCGCACCAAATCCTCCACACCCAGCGATCCCCCGCCCTTTTCCTGCGCCGTCTTCACCGCCTTGTGCGCATCCACCTGTTTGTAACCGAGCGCGATCAGCGCCAGCACCGCATCATTGATCTGCGCCTCCTGCGGCGTCGGCGCATGCCCCGCACTCGCCGCCTCCCAAGCCGCCGCAACGCCCACTTTATCCTTCAACTCCACGACGATCCGCTCCGCCGTCTTTTTCCCAATCCCTTTCACCCGCGAAAGCGAAGCCGTGTCCCCCGCCACCACCGCCGCCTTAAAACTCGTCACGCTCGTCCCGCTCAACACATCCAGCGCCGTGCGCGGGCCAATGCCGCTCACATTCGCCACCAGCAGGCGGAAAAGATCGCGCTCCGCCGCACTGCAAAATCCGTAAAGAATGTGCGCATCCTCGCGGACTTGCAGATGGGTTAAAATCTTGAACTGCTGCCCGACCGCCGGAAGCTTGTCGTAACTAGAAAGCGGAATCGCCACATGATACCCCACCCCATGCACCGACAATACGACATGCGTCGGCAACGCCTCAACGAGCACGCCTTCGAGAAAGGTAATCATGGCAGTTACATAAAAGGGCGCGGCGCGCGTGGGAAGGTGAGATTTCAGATTTCAAATTTCAAATTTCAGATCTTTCTGCTGTTTCTCGCCTTGGCGTGTGCGCGGGCACAAGAACCGGGAACGCTGCTCGTTTTGATCGAGCCGAAGTTCATGAAAGCCCCCGTGACCGCTCCCATCGCCGCAGCGGAAAAAACGGAATTCGTCGCCGCATTCATGGGCAAATCCGAAGTCACCTACCTCAATCGAGCCGACTTCGACGCCATGAAAATCGACTGGCTCGCCTTCACCAAAAAGGCACAGGAAAGCGCGGAGGCCGAACTCAAATCGCTGACCACCGAATACGCGCGCGACCGAAAAAAAGTAATCCTCTACGCCAAAATCCACTCCCCCCACGCCCTCATCGCCAGCGCCATCCTCGCCCCAAAATTCCTCGACCTCTTCAAAAACACGCTCGGCGAAAAAGTGCTCATCGTAATCCCCAACCGCACCACCGCCTACGTCTTCCCCGCCCTCTCCAGCAACTACCAAGACTACGCACCGATGATCTTTGCAGCATATCGCGCCACCCCATTTCCAGTGAGCAGGGAAGTCTTCGAACTCAGCCCGGACGGACTAAAAGCCGTCGGCTCTTTCGAAGATCCCTAATTTACCGACCATCTCAACCCAAGGCACCCGCATCACCAATGCAGGTCTTGTTAGTTGGTGCGCGGTGCAGGGTTCGAACCTGCGACCCCTACCGTGTCAAGGTAATGCTCTACCACTGAGCTAACCGCGCTTTTTTTCGGGCCGCACAAATAGGCGGCTCATTCGTGGCTGGCAAGGGGAGTTTTTGATTCTCGGTCGGAAATTTTAATTGGATGTACCTCGCACATTTTCGTGCGCGAGGTTGCCTCGGTTCTTTTTGCGGATTATTTAACCAGCATGTGTTCGCGAATCCCCCTCGCCCGCACCCTTTGCGCTGTTCGGTTGGCGTTGGGGTGTGTGGTTATCCTTCTCGGTTTTCTGGGTGCATCTCGTTCCGCATTCGCGGGGAACCCTACGTTGATTCCTTTGGGCGCAGACTGGCGCTTTTTCGCGACGGGCGAAGAGCCTCCCGTCACGTGGACTTTTCCGGTTTTCGATGATTCTTCGTGGGTGACCGGCCTCGCGAAGATTGGCACAGGGCATCAGGATCATGCGACGGTGCTTCCGGCGCCGATCGTATTCCCGAGGATGGTTGTGTATTTCCGCAGGCAATTCGTGCTCCCATCGAGCCAGGCCTCCTACACGGGACTGCTGGCGCGGGTGGTTTGTGACGCGGGTGCGGTCGTCTATTTGAACGGCGTGGAGGCGGGACGCATCGGCATGCCGCCGGGGCCAGTTACTTCGCAAACGGCGGCAAGCGCGGAACTTTTCTTCCCGGAGGAAGGCGCGTTGCACGGCTTCGCGCTGGACAAGACTCTGCTGGTGAGCGGCGTAAATACGATCGCGGTGGAACTGCATGCGTCGTCGCGCTTCGACTTTGATCTCGATTTCGACCTGGAGTTGATCGGGACGCGAAACACCACGCCCTCTTTTGTCGTTCGCGGTCCCTACTTGCAGAATGGTGCGCCGACTGCCGTGAGCGTTCGCTGGCGCACGGATGTGGCGACGCCTTCGGAGGTTCGCGCGGGCGTTTCGAGAGATAATCTGAACGCGCTGGCGACGGACGCGACGCCGACGACTGAACACGAAGTGAGGATCGAGAATCTCACGCCAGACACTCCATATTTTTACGCGATCGGGGACGGCGTGGATTTTATCGAGGGGCCGGGGGATGCTTGGAAATTTCGCACTCCGCCGCCGCCGGGGACGGTAAAGCCGATCCGCGTCTGGGTGCTCGGCGATAGCGGGACGGGCCGCTCGGGGACTGGAAACGCGGAGGCAGTGCGCAACGGCTACCTCAACTCTGCGCTTTATCAATCACCGGACGTTTGGCTGATGCTGGGCGACAACGCTTACGGCGTGGGAGCCGATGCCGAATATCAAAATGCCGTGTTCGACACGTATCGTCCGACGCTTCGCAGCTCGATCCTTTGGTCCACTCTGGGCAATCACGAAACCTACACTGCGGGCGTCCCATACTTCTCGATTTTCACGTTACCGACGGTGGGCGAAGGCGGCGGGGTCGCTTCCGGGACGGAGCACTATTACTCGTTTGATTACGGAAACATTCACTTCGTCTGTCTCGATTCGATGCAATCGATTCGCACCCAGCCGAGCGCCATGCTTTCCTGGCTGGAGGCTGATCTCGCGGCCACGAGCCAGCAGTGGATCGTGGCGTTCTGGCATCATCCACCTTACACGAAAGGCACGCATGATTCCGACGATGAGATCGAGCACATCGAAATGCGGGAAAATGCGCTACCCATTCTCGAGCAATACGGTGTGGATCTTGTCCTTTGCGGGCACAGCCATGTGTATGAACGCTCGTTCCTGCTGGACGGTCACTACGGGTATTCGTGGGACTTTGACCCGGCCTTGATCAAAGACGCAGGAGACGGTCGTGCGGACAGTCCCGACGGTGCGTATGGGAAAAATCCGGGTGCAAATCATGGCGCGGTTTATTGCGTGGCCGGGTCGTCGGGGCAACCCGGGGGCGGCTCGCTCGATCATCCCGCGATGTATGTGGGTCTGGCCGAACTTGGATCGCTGGTGCTCGACGTGAATGGCGACCGACTCGACGCCAAATTCATCAATCCCCAAGGGATCGTTCGTGACTATTTCACCATCTCAAAAGCTCCGATGGTGACGATCTATCCCTTGCAGCCTGCGATGGCGGAAGGCCGCGGCGGGCCGGGACTGGTGCGGCTTTTCCGCGATCGAGAAATGGGGCGCGCGATCTCCGTGGACCTGGCGCTCTCGGGCACGGCGAAGCCGGGCGCGGACTACGGCGCACCTTCACTTCCGGCGATCATCCCGGCGGGAGTGCAGACGCTGGATTTGCCATTTAGCGCCTTCACCGATTCCCTTGCGGAAGGGAGCGAAAATATCTCCGTCACGCTTTTGGATAGCAGCGCCTACCGGCTTCCGAAAATCCGCAGCGTGACGCTTTCTATCGCCGATCGACCAGTGGATGCTTGGCGTTTTGAAAAATTCGGCCTTCAGGCAAACGACGCGCTTGTGGCAGGCAACGATGCCGATCCCGACGGCGACGAACAGACGAATCTCGTGGAATACCTCGCCGGCACCGAGCCTCGCGACGGCGCAAGCCGCTTCGCCGCCACGCCCGTGATGAAGCCCAATGGACAATTCGTGGTGCGCTTTCTCGCGCGGAAAGGCCGCAGCTACACCGTGCTTTACCGGCAGGCATTCACGACCGGAATCTGGCAACCACTCGCCACCGTGGCATCTCCGGCAGCAAATCAAATCGTCGAGATTCCTGACCCGTCCGCCGTTCTGTTCACACAACGTTTTTACAAAGTCGTGACGCAGGGGCCGCCATAAACGGGACCGTTGCCAGCGCATTCACCGCCTTCTAGCCCGCATAATTCACAGCCGGAGACGTAGGTGGCGTTTCGGCGTGAGTTTGCGGCGTGCGTGCGTGGACGAACTCGGTGCCGGGGCGTTTTCTGGGCTGCGGAGTCCGTTGGCGGCCGGGGCCGGCCTGCGGAGCAGCTCTGCGCGCCGCGCCAGGGCAGATCTCGGCTGTGCTTTGTCGGGCAAGGAATGGGAACCTGAGATGCAACGGATTTCTGGACCAGCATTTGGTTAGTGGATGGAGTTAATGTGGGCCTCGAAAGAGGCGGGGGTTTGGTATCCGAGGGAGGAGTGTTTTCGGTGGGTGTTGGAGTAGGATTCGATGGAGGCGAAGAGTTC
>JANLQB010000472.1:0-1572 GCA_031367565.1 Verrucomicrobiota bacterium | reverse complement strand
CGCGTGGAGATTCGCCTTCGTGCCCGGCCACAGATCGGAGAAAGGCACGCTCATGATGAGCACGCCGTTCCCGCCGCGGTCGCCGCGATCCGTCGCGTGCATCGGCTGATGCACGTCGCCGACGAAGTGCATCACCATCGCTAGTGCTTCCGCCATTTTTTCCGGCGTGGTGTCCACAGCCTTCAGCGTCTTCAGCGATTCGCCGATCGCCCACACGACATGCGGCGGCTCGGGCATCAATGGCCAAGCATCGGCGTTGTCGCGGTGCGGACGGGAACCAGGTGCATCGCAGCCGGAGAGCCCCATGGAAACAATCACCACCCGACCAACCGCCGCGAGCGCAAGGAAAGCCAGCGGACTTGATCCAAGTCTTCACGCCATCTTTCGAGAGGATGGAGTGGCTCCTGAGGTAGGATTTGAACCTACGACCGATCGATTAACAGTCGATTGCTCTACCACTGAGCTACTCAGGAATTTCCCGCTGCGGGCCGCGTATATGGCGCACTCTCACGGGGCGGGCAACAAATTTTTCTTGAGAAACGCGATTCGCATTGGGGGGGAGCGTCAGGGCTGGGATTCATTGCTCGATGAGGGCTTGCGCAATTGCGCTTGGGCGGAGTTCGAGCGAACTCCACGAACCCGCCAGCGCAGCCGCATCGTAGGGGAGCCACTCGGCCGTGGCGGTGGCGTATAGTCCGGCGCCGACGGGTCCGCCGAGCATTTTGGAAAGGGCCCGCCAGTAGGCGCTGAGTTGCGGCAGGTAGTGCTCTGGCAGCGTGGGCTGGCCGGGTTCCGGCGGGCGGTTTGTTTTCCAATCAAGGATCAGCCAGGTGCCGTCGGCGGGATCGAAGACGGCGAGGTCGATGATGCCTTCGAGGCATTCGCGATCATTCATGGCCCAGAGGAACGGCATCTCGGCATGCGCGATGACGCCGGGTTTTCGCAGGATGCGCGCGATCCCAGAGTCGCTCGTGAGTTGATCGCGCAGTTGCGTCCACTCGAAGCGCGATTGCCTGGCGTCGGGTGAAAGTGGGAGCGTTTCCTCGAAGCACTCGTCCCAGGTCGTCGGGTCGGCTCGCCAGTCGAGTAACTCCACGAATTCGTGCCACCATGTGCCGTACCGCGCGCCGGCGCCCGGCGGGGTTGCCGGGCGGCGATGGCCGATTGGATCGGCGTCGGCGCGAGCTTCTTCGGCGAGGGCGCTGGGATTGCGTTTGATGAAAAGCGTGGCGCGATTTCGGGCGGCGGGCGCTGGATCGGCGGAGCAGGGGAGCAGCGCCTGAACGGAGTATTCGCCGGCACGGCGCTCATGAGTGATGGATTGATGAGCTGCGGTGGAAGCGCACGCCTCGGTTGCGTCGGGAACTGCGGTGAACGGCGCTGGCTCGGTGCAATTCAGCAATCGCGCGGGTGCGTTTTTCGACAGGCCGGTTTTCCCGCTGAAGATGGCGTGATCGTGCGCGAGAACGAGTGTGTGTTTGGCGCGCGTGAGCGCGACGTAGAGAAGCCGCTCCAGTTCCTGGCGGCTTTCCACGTCGAGCAGCTCTTTCAAATCTCCGTCGATGTCTTCGG
>JANLQB010000469.1:0-7253 GCA_031367565.1 Verrucomicrobiota bacterium | reverse complement strand
ACGATCAATGCGGAGATGGGGAAGTGAAGTTCGCTTTCGATACGAACCGACTGACCTAGTTCCTGCGCGGCGAGGCTGACGCCGTGGACAGAGTGCAATTGGCGGAACGCGGCTGGCGCAGTTCCTCGATTCGCGACGCGTTGCCGTGCTCGACGTGGATGCGGCCACGTCATTTCACTAGCGCGCATCTTTGCCGATCTACGGAAGCGCGGGACGCCGATTCCGCAAAACGATCTGTCGATCGCCGCCCCGCGCTCCAGCACGATCTCCCGCTGTATTCGCGAGACGGACATTTCGAGCAACTGCCGGAACTTCGCCTGATCTGAAAAGGATTCTGTGGTCGCCTTTTTCTCAACCACACTGGAACCGGCGCGCAATCGCGCTTGGAAAATTCAAAGTCTGGCGCACAGTTGCCGCCATTCTTTGCCATGTTTGTTCCAAATCAAAAAGTCGTCTGCGTGGACGACAAATTTCCTCTCGGTGTCGAAAAGCTCTACAACCGTTTTCCCGTGAAAGATCAGGTTTATGTCATCCGCGACATTGTGCCGGGGCAGGCGCTTTCCGGGGCGGAGGGAGAGGTGGCGGTTTATTTGGTGGGATTGGTGAATCCGACCAACAAGGTGGGCGTGGAGCGCGGATTTAATGCGGAGCGGTTCGCCCCGCTCTCCTATCAGGAAGTGGATGACTTGGTCGCGGAGAAGGAACGCGAAGAAGTTTTCACGCCTTTGCATCCGTAACTCCCACGCGATTCTCACCATTCATCACCGATCGGCCTCTTACACCTCGAAGCTCGCGAGTAGCTCGGCGGGGGTGACGGTCGCGGTGCCTAGTTTTCCGACGACGACTCCGCTGGCGTGGTTGGCGATTTCGGCGGCTTCGGCGGGGGTGGCTCCGGTGGTGAGGGCGAGCGTGAAAAGGGAGATGACGGTGTCGCCGGCGCCGCTGACGTCGAAGACTTCACGGGCTCGAGTGGGTGCGTGATACGGCGACTGGCCTCGGCGGAAGAGCATGAGGCCTTGCTCGCCGAGGGTGATGAGGAGGTTGTCGGCGTTCCATTTGGCGGAGAGGATTTCTCCGACGGCGAGGAGTTCGCGGTCTTCGATCGGTGGATCGACGGGTTCGCTGGGGAGGCGTCCGGCGCTGGCGAAGGCTTCGGCGCGGTTGGGTTTGATGACGGTAATGTGCTGCCAGTCGAGCGGGTTGTGGGGATTGGGATCGACGGCGATGATTTTCCCGGCGCGGTTGGCGAGGTCGCAGATGGCGGTGGCGAAGTCCTGATTGAGGAGGCCTTTGCCGTAGTCTTCGACGATGACGGCGTCGATGCTCGGGAGGAGCGCGGCGATTTGGTCCAGCGCAACGGCGGCGTGTTCGGGGCGAAGGGCGATGCGCTTTTCGCGGTCGATGCGGACGACGTGCTGCTGGCGCGCGATGATGCGCGTTTTGACGATGGTCTGGTAGCAGGCGTGCGATTGGACGGGGGCGACATCGACGCCTTCAGAGGTGAGCAGGCTTTTCAATTTCCCGGCGTGAATGCAGTCGCCGGTGACGCCGAGGATGCTGGCGTGGCGGGTGAATTCGGCGAGGTTGCGCGCGACGTTGGCGGCTCCGCCGGGGAAGAATTCTTCGTTGGCGATTTCGACGACGGGGACGGGGGCCTCGGGAGAAATGCGGGAGACTTTTCCCCACAGGAATTCGTCGAGCATGAGATCGCCGATGACGAGGATGCGCTTGTTGGCGAAGGCGTCGATGAGCGGGGCGAGTCGGGAGCGGAGCATGATTTCGCGCGGATTGCGGAGGAAAGGCGGCGTGGTGTCAACGCGGAAGGGTTTGAGCTTTCCATGAAAGGCGGAGTCGCTTCCCAAAAGAAATCTTGCCGCAAATCGCGCGCGCCTATTTGTTTTACTTACGTTTCGCTCGAATGTCCCCGACCTCTATGAAGAAAGTTTCCACGCTTGCCCTCGTCGCCGCCTCGGTCGCGCTCACGATCTCATCGTCCGCGGAGCCGCCGCAGCATATCGACGTCAGCACTTTTCCTCCGGCCAGCAAGATGATCGACGATGTGGTGGTGCCGGTGCCGAGCGAGATTTTCGCGGTATTGGACAAACTCGGGAAGCCCCATTGGGAGGACGTGCTGCGGCCAAGTAAATCGCTGGCGAAGCCACCGGGCGAACAGGCGCAGACGGCACTGTTGCTGGGTACGGTGATCGCGGAGGGATTCATCGCCGTGGAGGCGACGAACACGGGCGAGGTAAAGGAGATCGGGAAGAACGTGCTGAATCTCGCGAAGGCGCTGGGCGTGGGGAAAGAGGTGACGAAGCGCACGAACAGCATCCTGAGCTTTGCGGACAAGGCCGACTGGCAGGGCGTGCGGAAGGAGCTCGACGGCGCGCTTTCCGATGTGAGAGCGGCGATGATCAAACTCGACAGCGAGCCGCTTTCGCAGCTCGTGAGTCTCGGCGGCTGGCTGCGCGGCACGGAGGCGCTGACGACGGTCGTTTCCAAAAGCTACACGAAGGACGGCGCGGAACTGCTGCATCAACCGGTGCTGCTGGATTATTTTGAAAAGCGGATCGCGAGCATGAAGCCGAAGTTTAAGGCGAATACCGCAGTGACCAAGGTCCAGAAGGGGCTGATCGACATCCGCCCGCTGATGGGCCAGAGCGACGGGACGGAGATTTCCGAGAAGACCGTCAAAGAAATTAAGGCAATCGCGGAAGACTTGGTGAAAACGATTGGTGAAAAGGTAAACTGAGCCATCTTGTAACCCGCGCGCCGCTCCATTTTTGTGAAACCCTGCCGATTCTTTCCAACCATTGCCCTCTGTCTCGCCATCGCGCAGGCACCCGCTCGCGCGACCGTGGATGACGCGCTTTCTTTCGCCCTCGAAGCGGCGTCGCCGTATGTAAAGGAAGGTTTTACGGTGCGCGAAGATTACTGGGGCGGCGATCTGCCGGTGAAGCAGACGAAGGCGATCGTGCATCAACTTTTCAAGGGGAACGAATACTGGTTCTGGATGGGAACGGACGAGAAGGCGGCGAAGATTTCGATTCACATCTACGACGCGGATGGAAACATCGCGGAGGTGGAGGCGTGGCAAAAGCCGCACTTCGCCGCGGCGCGCGTGGTCCCGAAGAAGACGGGGTCGTATTACCTCATCGTGGAAGTGGAGAAGTCGCCGCTGGAGCGGACGACGTGGTCGCTGGCGTATGGATTCCGGTAGTTGGTCGATGCGGTTCAAGGTTTGAAGCAGGCCCGCGGCGTGAGATGAACGATCCCCAGACGCTTCAGTTTGAAAACGCGCGGGTGCTGGCGGTGCTTTACGCGAACAATCTCGCGCTGCTGAAGCAGCTCGAAACGACGCTCGAAGTGAAAGTGACGACGCGCGAGGGCTGGTTGCGCGTGGAGGGTTCGCCGGAAGATTTTGAGAAAGTGCGACGCGTTTTCTCGCAGCTCGAACGGGCGCGGCAGAATGGCGTGGCGATTCGGAAGCATGAGTTTCTTTACGCGGTGCGGAATGTCGCAGCTTCCGATGGCGCGGCACCTTTGGATGAATTGAGCGACACGCGGATCGCGTGCTCCAGCAAACGTCCGCCGATCATCCCGAAGACGCCGGGGCAGCGCGACTACATCCGCGCGATCCAAGGCTGCGACATGGTTTTCGGCGTGGGACCGGCAGGCACGGGGAAGACTTATCTCGCGATGGCGCTCGCGGTCGCGGCGCTGAAACGCGAGGAAGTCACGCGCATCATTCTCACGCGGCCCGCCGTCGAAGCGGGCGAGGCGCTGGGTTTTTTGCCGGGCGATTTGAAGGAGAAAATCATGCCGTATCTGCGCCCGCTTTACGACGCGCTGCACGACATGCTGGAGCCGGAGGAAATGCAGCGCTGCATCGAGCGCGGCATCATCGAAGTCGCGCCGCTCGCCTACATGCGCGGGCGCACGTTGAACCGCGCCTTCGTCGTCCTCGATGAAGCGCAGAACACGACGACCGAGCAGATGTTCATGTTCCTCACGCGCCTCGGCGCCGAGTCGAAATGCGTCATCACCGGCGACCACACGCAGATCGACCTGCCCGTGAACAAACGCTCGGGCCTCATCGAAGCCCTGCAAGCCCTGCGCGAAGTCGAGGGTGTCGCCTTCTGCCACTTCGGCGAGCAGGACGTGATCCGCCACGAACTCGTGCAATCCATCGTCCGTGCCTACCGCGTCCATCGCGGCGTGGGCGTGCCGGAGACGAAGCGGTAGTTTTCGCCAAAGCCACCCAGACGCTAAGGTTTGATTGCGCGTTCGATTGAGTGTTGGCAGTTTCTCGATCCTTTTTTTCCATGAAATATTCGCCCCTGTTCTCCGCCACGACCGCCCTTTTCGTGCTCTCACTTTCCGCTGTTGCCGAGGAAGGATTTACTGATCCCGATGCGGCGGGGCCGGATTTGGCGGTGCAGGGGGAGTATGAAGGGAAGGAATCGGGGGCGCAGGTGATCGCGCTGGGCGACGGGAAGTTTCAGGTGGTGGGTTGGGAGAATGGGCTGCCGGGGAAGGTGGAGGATGCGAACAAACGGGTGGAGTTGAGTGGCCAACGCGTCGGCGAACGGATTGTTTTTGAGGGCGATGGATGGAAGGGCGCGATCGAAAATGGGAAGCTGACGGGGACGAGCGACGAAGGAGCGGAGTTCGAGCTGAAGCGCGTGGAGCGGACGAGCCTGACGATGGGTGCGAAGCCTCCGGCGGGTGCGGTGGTGCTTTTCGACGGGACGAATGCGGACGCGTGGGAGGGTGGGAAGATGGATGCGCGGAAGCTGCTTTTCTGCGGCACGAAGTCGAAGCAAAGCTTCGGCGATTGCACGCTGCATGTGGAATTTCGCACGCCGTTTATGCCCGCGGCGCGGGGTCAGGGGCGGGGAAACAGCGGCGTGTATTTGCAGGATCGCTACGAGTGCCAGGTGCTGGATTCCTTTGGATTGAAGGGCGAGGAAAATGAGACCGGCGCGATTTATTCCATCTCGCGGCCGACGGTGAACATGTGTTTTCCGCCGCTGACCTGGCAGACTTACGACATCGACTTTATCGCGGCGCGTTTTGCAGACGGGAAGAAAACGACGAACGCGATCATGACCGTGAAGCTGAATGGCGTGGTGGTGCAGGAACACGTGAACGTGCCGCGAACGACGACGGCGGCGGGCCGTCCGGAAGGTCCAGAGCCGGGGCCGATCCAGCTTCAGAATCATGGGACGCCGGTTTTCTACCGGAACATTTGGGTGGTGGAGAAAAAGTAAAGATTCGGAGTTCCGGCGTTAGCCGGCCCGAAGCATTGAGATTTTCCATCGACGCAGAAGCTGTACTTTCACTAATCATCCCTACTTTATGAACCACGTCCGCCCCCTGATCCTCGCCGCTACGATCGCGGCTTTTTCTTTCTCCGCCTCCGCGCAAAACAAGCAGCCTGCGCTGCCGTGGGATGCGATGGACCTCGGGCCGTTTCACACGGCGACTTTCAAAATCCCGCGGCAGGATAATCAGGTAACGGCGAAAGGCATCGCGATCAAAGTCGGCAGCAAAGATTCGCCGGCGACGATTTTGTTTGATCCCGAATTGCTGCGCGTGAGCGCGGCCTGGACGGGTGGTTTTGTGGAAATCCCGAACGGGCGCGGCGGTCTGGAAGGGCAGACCAACCTGTCGGGGCAGTGGGCATTTGGGACGAACTACGCGCCGGGCTGGGTCATGGGGCCGATGGTGGATGATCCCCGCGACCGGCATCAGGGGCATCTTCCGAACGATGTGGCGAAGTACCGCGGGCTGTTTCAAAACGTGGCGGAGGTGGTGCTGAACTACACGGTCGGCAAAGCGATGGTGATGGAATTGCCGGGAACGGATTTTCGCGGTGGAAAGCGCGTGTTCACGCGGACGATCAGCGCGGGGCCTTTCGAGGCGGAGAGCACGATGTTGCTCGCCGACGTGGCGAACGGCAAAGGGAGCGTGGATGCGGACGGCGTGGCGGTCGTGGAAAGCGGCGACACGGTGACGGCGGTCGCGGTGCTCGGTCTTCCGAAATCGAAACTCGAAGTCGCGGCGAATGGTCGCGTGACGCTAAAAGTTCCGGCGATTGCCGACGCAGCTTTTCAAATCGCGATCTGGAGCGGCCCGAAGGCGGAGCTTCCCAAAAGTGCGGACCTTTTGAAATCGAGCCGCGAACTTTCCGATCCGCTCACGGAAGCGCTGCCGGGGCCTGCGATCTGGGGCGAGGCGCTGGAGACGAAAGGCAAGCTGGGCACGGGCGACGAGGCTTACGTGCTGGATGAAATCACGCTGCCCGATCCGAATCCCTACCACTCCTGGCTCCGCCTCGGCGGCCACGATTTTTTCCCGAACGGCGACGCGGCGGTGGTGAATGTGAGCGGCGATGTGTGGATCGTGAGCGGGCTGGATGACACGCTGGAGCATGTGAAGTGGAAGCGATTCGCAACGGGGCTCTTTCAGCCACTCGGCTGCAAAGTCGTCGATGGACTCGTGTATGTGCTCGGGCGCGATCAGATCACGCGGCTGCGCGATGCCGATGGAAACGGCGAGGCGGATCACTACGAGTGCTTTAACAACGACTGCGTGGTGACGGAGAATTACCACGAGTTCGCGCTCGATTTGCAGACCGATGCGTCGGGTCGTTTCTACTATGCCAAAGGTTCGCCGTGGACGCCGACGAACATGAGCCCGAGTCAGGGCACGCTTCTGCGCGTGACGCAGGATGGCTCGAAGATGGAGAAAATTTGTGACGGTTTGCGCGCGCCAAATGGACTCGGAATGGGGCCGAAAGATTTCCTGACCTGCAGCGACAATCAGGGTCATTGGATGCCGGCGAACCGGATCAACGTGATCAAACAGGGCGGCTTTTACGGGATGACTCCGGCCGCGCATCGCGTGCTGCATTTCAAGGCGGCGGACGGAACGGAGTTCGATGCGAACCCGAGCAGCGCGGAGGATCGCGCGAAGTTTAAGACGGAATTCTGGGGCGACGCAAAAGCTCCAACGCCGACCGCAGGCTACGATCTGCCGCTCGTGTGGATGCCGCAGAGTGTGGACAACTCGCCCGGCGGCGAGGTGTGGGTGAGCGGCGGAAAATGGGGTCCGTGGGAAGGTCGCATGTTGCATCTCAGCTACGGACATTGCCGACTCTACGGCGTGGCGATGGAGACGGTGGACGGCGTGATGCAGGGCGCGGTGATCAAGTTTCCCTTTAAGTTTCCGAGTGGCGTGATGCGCGC
>JANLQB010000865.1:0-2882 GCA_031367565.1 Verrucomicrobiota bacterium | reverse complement strand
GTGCATGGCCATAAAGTTCACCGCTTCCGGCGTCACCTTCTCCGCCGCCATCACGAGATCGCCTTCGTTCTCGCGATCTGCGTCATCGGTCACGATCACGAGTTTCCCGGCGCGAATATCTTTGAGGACGTCTTCGATGGAGTCGAACTTCGGATCGGTGGGCATGGTTAGAACGGGAACTCAAACACGAAGCGCGTGGCGACGGAAGAATTACATTGCGACGTTTCGGCCGGCATCTCGCACTACCGAAGTCTTATTCGTTTTCGCGATCTCGAACGCTCGAAAAGGCTCGCCGTGGTCCACGGCCACCCGGTATAAACACCTTACGAGCTGCTGCTCGGTGGCTCGGTACTCAACTCAACTCCGCATCCATGAAGACATGAAAACATGAAAACAACCATTCGTTCGTTTGCATTCGCTCTCACTCTCCTGCTGGCCCCGTCCGCGTTGGCCGTCAGCATTTATGCGCTCACCACCGATAACAAACTGCTGCTCCTCGACGCCGACGTGCCTGCGAACATTTCGAGCGTCCGGCCCATCACCGGGCTCGATGTCGGCGACGATCTCGTGGCCATCGACGTGCGACCC
Organism: Verrucomicrobiota bacterium; assembly: GCA_031367565.1. Classification (GTDB taxonomy): domain Bacteria; phylum Verrucomicrobiota; class Verrucomicrobiia; order Chthoniobacterales; family Chthoniobacteraceae; genus JANLQB01. The sequence goes on along the minus strand of JANLQB010000865.1, from coordinate 2,294 downwards.
GCCACCGGCCAGCTTTACGCGCTGAGCCGCGATGCGAGCCTTTACACGGTCGATCCAGCGACCGCCGTCGCGACGAAAGTAGCCGATCTCTCGGCAGACCCGGCGGATGTGGGCGCGCCATTTTACACGGGGCTGGCCGGAACCAAATTTGGCATTGATTTCAATCCGGTCGTCGATCGCCTGCGTGTGGTCAGCGATGCGGATATCAACCTTCGCGTGAACCCCGCCAACGGCCTGACCAATGCGGATCTTCCGCTGGCCTACGCGCCCGCTCCCGATCGCAACGCGGGTGCAAACCCGAACGTGCGGGACGTCGCCTACTCCAACAATTTCGCGGGGACGGCGACCACGACGCTCTTTGGGATCGACGACACGACGCTCGATATCGTGACGCAGAATCCACCGAACAACGGGACGCTGAATTCGCCTGCGGACCCCACGCCGCATTTCGGCAACGCCCTCGCGACGCACGCTGGTTTTGACATTGCGCCAAACGGGACCGCATACATCGTGGGCGTGCATCCCTCCGAATTCATCCTCGTCGCTGGCGATCTCGTGACGGGGGCCGCCGACTCGCATGGGCCGATCGGCGATGGGACGATTCCGATTCGCGACATCGCCGTCGCGCCCACGATTTCGTTCTCTACGGGGGCCTATTCCATTTTCGAGGCACCCGGGAACGCCACGATCACCGTGAAGCGCAAGTCATATCGTTCGTCGGACTCCAGCTATTTTTTGGCACCCGGGAACGCCACGATCACCGTGAAGCGCGAGGGCTTCGTGAATCTCTCGGCATCGGTCGCATTTACCACGCACAGCGACACCGCTTCCGCCGCGAGCGACTACACGACGGCGAGCGGCGTTCTCAATTTCCCGATCAAAGCCGTCACTACTACGGCAGACACCGAGCAGACGCTGACTTTTCAGGTTCCCATCATCGAGGATGCCCTGCCTGAGGAGGACGAGTTCCTCGACCTCTTTCTCACCGGCATCACTGCCGGCCAGGGCATCGTCGGTTTCCCGGACACTGCGACGCTGCGCATCAATGCCAGCGACCGCACCGACCGGGTCGGGCCGCAGGTGACGTTCATCGGGCTGACGGGGCCGAGTCGCGGCATCAGCGGAGCCGTGGTTCATTTTAACGAGGACATGGACCCGGCCAGCGCGGTCAATCTTTCCAACTACCGCTTCCTCGCACTCCGGGCCAATGGCACCCGTGAAGTGAAGCCGTTCACGACCGCAGTCTATGACCCCGTGGGGCGAAAGGTGACGCTCAGCCTCGCGCCGTTCGAGCAGACGAGATTCGTGCGCATCGGACTGCGCGTGAATGGAGCGGTGGGCGGCGTGACGGATGTCGCGGGAAATGTCCTCGATGGCGACCGCAACGGCCTTCGCGGAGGCGACGCGGTCCAGGTCTTCCAGGTCTTCTCCGGCCGTAGTCTGCGATTGATCGATCGCGACGGTGACATCGTGAGGCTGCAGATCACGGGGATCGACCCGACCCCCGGGAAAACCACGCGTCTCGATGGCGTGCTCCCTCTCGGCGGGCCGAGGTCGCAGCTCAGCCAATTCTGGATCCTCGATCCGATCGCGCTCATTTCGACGGTCAATGGGACAGTGAGGCGCAGCCCGAAGGGCGACGGGATCGTCGTCATTGCCGAGATCATCGGGCTCGATAAAAAGGAATTCACGCCGATCATCACAAATCCCGCGTTCCGTTTCAACCGCCTCACCTTCAGCCCAAACGCGATCGGCACGAGATAAGCGCGCCTATTTCGGCCCGGTGCCGACGACTGCCTCGGGCCGGTAAAGGTCCGCGTTGCTGCCCTCGAATTCCGCCTTCAGTTTCACGCGGAAATTCGCGAGGTCGATCAGTTCCCAGTGCGTGAACTGCATCCCGCTCACGTCCGCCTTTTCATGGGAAATGCCGACGATGAGATGGTGGGCGTCGTCGTTCACCTTGTTCGTCGCGCGCTTTGGCTCGAAATAAAACGTGCGCAGGCTGCTGTGCTTGCTCGCGGCGGCGAAGAGCTTTGGATCGAGATACAGCACGCGGCCCGTCACCTTGTCCACGAGCCGTAAGTCGGGATAGCCCGAGCGCTGCGTGCGGCCTTCCGCCGTCTTCGGAAAATCGCACGCAAACCCGCGCCGCGTGTTCAGCTTTTCGCGGAGCGACGTCTCGAAATGGCTGCTCATCTCATTCACGCGTTTCGCACTGCGAGCCGGGCTGTCCGGCGCATTCATCGCCACCAGCACTTCATCGAGCGCCCTCCCGATTTCCCCAAGGATGCGCT
>JANLQB010000441.1:0-4070 GCA_031367565.1 Verrucomicrobiota bacterium | reverse complement strand
TCCGCGAGTTTGAAGGTGAGCGACTCGACTTCGTTTTCAAGGAAGTCGATGACGATGGCTTGCAAGCCGTCGAGCGCGGGCGGGAAAAGTGCGCCGCGGGCGAAGGTCGCGTCCACGTAACGCGCGACGTCCTGAGAGTCGGCGCGGGTTTCGTAAATGATGCGCTGGTCGTGTTGCAGCACGGGGACGGAATAGTAGGCACCATCGGTCAGCTGGAGGAGTTCGCTTCGATCCCAGTTGGGGATTTCGCGGCGCGAAAACTCGATGCCGCACGCGGTGAACGCCTGCGCGATGGGGATGCAAAACGGGCTATGGGCGAGTTCGTAAAGGGTGACGCTCATGGGCCGAAATTACGAAAGTTGCGGCGGTTGCCAAGGCTCGCTCGTCCCAAGGCTCGCGGTCTTTGAAAAAATCGCGCCGAGCTGCTGTGCGAACGCTTCCACACTCACAGACTCGCCGCGCGCGCGCTCGATGCTCGTCATTTCCACGCCAGCAATGCCACATGGCGTGATCTGGCCGAATGGCGCGAGGTCGCCGCACACATTCAGCGCGAATCCGTGCATCGTGATCCAACGGCGCACGCCGACTCCGATCGACGCGATCTTTTTTTCACCGACCCAAACACCCGTGAGCCCCTCGCGCCGCTCTCCCTCGACGCCAAATTCCGCGAGCGCGACGATGAGCAATTCCTCCAGCGCGCGCAGGTAGCGGTGCAAATCCTGGCCGCGCGGTTTCAGATCGAGAATCGGATAGCCGACAAGCTGGCCGGGGCCGTGATACGTCGCTTGCCCGCCGCGATTGATCTGCACGACCGGATGAGGGAGTCGCGTCGTATCCAAGAGGCTAGATTGATCCGGCGTGCGGCCGATCGTGTAAACGGGTTCGTGCTCTAGCAGGAGCAGCTCATCCTCCGTCGCCGCGTCCGCGATCTTGCGCGCGACGATTTCTTCCTGGAGCGCAAACGCCTCCTCAAACCGCACACGCCCCAGCCACCGCACGATCATATCTGCTCCATCGGATTCAGCCCGCGCCCGGCTGCTTCCGCAGTTTGGAAATGCGTGAGCCCGATCGCCATCGCGTCGGCCGCATCTGCCGACGGCGTTTCCGTCAGCCCGAGCAGCGCCCTCACCATAAAGCCCACCTGCCCCTTGTCCGCGCCGCCGCGCCCGACCACCGACTGTTTCACGCGCCGCGGCGCGTATTCATAAATCGGCAACCCGCGCCCCGCCGCCGCCAGCAGCGCCGCCCCGCGTGCCGAGCCAAGCGTGATCGCCGTCCGAAAACTCTGCACATAAATCACCGACTCAAACGCCGCACACTCCGGCCGATGCTCCTCGATCAAATCCCGCACCCGCTCGTGGATGGCGACGAGGCAACCCGATGGCAGCAGTGCCGGCTTGTTTTTGATCGTGCCGAAATCCAGCACGCGCACCTTGCGCTCGATCTTCTCCAAAATGGCAAAGCCCGTGCTGCGCAGCGACGGATCGATCGCGAGGACGCGCATCGCTCAGCGCGCCGTGAATCGCGGATTCTGCGAGAGAAAGCGCATTGGATTTCCGTAAATCAGCGCGTCGATCGTCTCCTCGGAATGCCCCCGTTTCCGCATCTCCTGCGCCGTCTTTGGCACCGCGAGTGGATCGCTCTTACCCCAATCGCACGCACTGTTCAGCCACACGTGCTGGCCTCCGTACACTTCGTACATGTCGATCGCGCGCGCCGGAGTGCTCTTCGATTCCGGGTAAAGTGTGATGCCCGCCCAGAAGCCTTCATCGAGCACCATCTGGATCGTGTGTTCCTCGACGTGATCAATGATCACCCGCCCGCGATCCACGCGGCCATCAGCCTTCAGCGCATCCAGAATCAAACGCGTGCCCTTCCGTTTGTCCTCAAGATGCGGCGTGTGAACGAGGATCATCTGCCCGTGTTTCGCCGCCAGGTCGATGTGCTGCTCGAGCACCTTCAGCTCGTTGCGCGTATTTTTGTTCAGTCCGATCTCACCGATCCCGAGCACGTTCGGCTGCTCGAGAAAATGCGGGATGATGCTCAGCACTTCGTCCGCGAGTTTCATGTCCTCGGACTCTTTCGGATTGATGCAGAGCCAGGCGAAATGCGGCAGCGCGAACTTCGCCGCGCGCTTCGGCTCATAGTCTGTGAGCTGGCAAAAATAGTCGTAAAATCCCTGCACCCCGCTGCGGTCGAACCCCGCCCAAAATGCCGGCTCGCACACCGCGCGGCAGCCCGCGAGCACCATCGCTTCGTAGTCATCCGTCGTCCGGCTGACCATGTGTCCGTGAGGTTCGATGTAACGCATTTTGTTTTCTTAAAAATCAGACGCCCGGCCACGCGCCGACCGCGCCCTTGCCCGGCGCTTTCTCGATCGGCTCCGTCGTCGGATCGCTCAGCGAATCCAGCACCGACTTCGCGCGATCCGGCTCGCCGCGATGCAGCGATTCCAGCGCCTTGCGAAAGGCCGCCAGGCGGAAATCCGGCTCGCCCTCCGCGCGGTCCACCCGATCGAGAAATGCGGCGAGGTCGATCAGCTTCGACCGCGCATCCATGAAGTAGAGATCGAGAATTTGCTGGCGTGTCATGGGTGGAAAATGGTGCCGCGTTTCATCCGGCGCAATCTCTCGAAACAAGGCAGCCCCGGAATCCGATTCCGGGGCTGCATCAAATTCAATGAGCCGGTCGAATGATTCGCCGCTTATTCGTCGTCCGCGCCGAAATCCTTGTGACCTTTTTCCTTCTGCTCGCCGAGCTTGTCGAAGAGCGCCTTCGCGTCATCCGCCTTGCCCGCTTTTACCGCAGTCTCGATGTCCTCATAGGTCTTCGTGAGATCGGCCATCTGCTTCTTGTATTTCTCGAGGTAAGCCGCCTTTTCCGCCGCAGGAACGTCCTTCGTTTTCTTCGGCTCGAGCTTTGCGGCTTCACCGAGGCTCGTCTTGATTTTCTCAAGCAAGGCGACGTTCTCGTCTTTTTTGGACGCATCAGCGACCTGCCGTTTGAGCGTGCGCAGCGCTTTGTTCATGCCGGACATGTTCTTGGCGAGCGGCGTGTCGTCTTCTGCGCGGACAGATGCCTGGAAGCCGATGCTAAGTGCAACGAGGGAAGTAAGGAGGACTTTGAGTTTCATAGGTGGATGGAGTTGGAGTTTTGTGAAGACCGGCGCAAATCGCCAGTCATTTGTCGGGGATAATGACGCAGCGCCCGGTTCATTAAGTCAAAATTTCTTCAGGCGCTTTTTATTCGGAACGCAGCGCCGCGCTCCCGCGTCCGCGCAAAGCGAGCCACGTCGCCAGCCACGCCCAGAAAACGCAGCCGATCACCATGCCCGCGAGCAGCAGCGCCATCGGGCCGTAGGGAAAACCATTCGCGCGTTCGCGAAGATTCGGCCACACCGCGACCAGCGCGCTCACCGTCCCGATCGCGAGTCCGCACCCGATCAGCCAGCGATGCTCCGCAAAGACCAGCGCGCGCAATTGCCCCGGACGAAAACCCACCGCTTCCAGCAGCCCAAATTCGCTCCGCCGCTCCAGCACATTGCGCGCGACCACGATCGCCAGCCCCGCGCTCCCGAGCAGCAGCCCGAGCCCGCCGAGCACTTGGAAGATCGCGAGGTAAGTATTTTCCACCGCCTGAAATTCCCCGAGCCGCTGCCCGGTCGTCGTCAGCTCCAGCCCGCGATCTTGCAGCGCGCGGCTCAGCTCCGTCCGGACCGCGTCCGCCTTCGCCATCGGCGCATCCACAAGGAACGCGCGATACCCGCCCTGATTCGGAAACTGTCGCACAAACTCCTCTTCAGAAATCAGGATGTTCCCCTGCAACATCGACCCGCTCACCGCCGCCACGAGCTTCACGCGAAAAGTCTGCCCGCGATCGTTTCGATACTCGATCGAATCGCCGAGCTTCTTTTGCAGCGCCCATTGCAACGTGTTCGCATCCACGATTCCGGCGACCTCTTCCGGTGAATTGTTCACGCTCAGCAGCGGCCAGTCCGCGCCCGTTGCCGAAAAGCGAAAGCGCCCGGCAAGATCGCTGGGCTTCACGCCGAGCAAACGTGGTTGCAGCGC
>JANLQB010000426.1:0-2295 GCA_031367565.1 Verrucomicrobiota bacterium | reverse complement strand
GTCACCGACCTTCTCGCGGCTCTCGGCTGCGATGGCGAGGAAGCGGTGGAAACATCCGACGGCAAGGAGGCCTCACTCCGTCTCGCGCTTGCGCAACATTACGACATTTCGCGACCTTCCACCGATCTGCTGAAAGCCGCTGCCGAGCGCGGCGCAGCGGGCGGCGAACTGGCTTCCCTACTCGATCCGGCGCGCCGGGAGGATTTGAAGAAGTGGCTGTGGGGCCGCGAAGTCATCGACACGGTTTCCGGTCTGACCACGAAGTTCACGCCCCCCGAATTTATCGCGCTGCTGAAGAAATTACAGCCACGCCTTTACTCCATCTCCTCCAGCCTAAAGGCGCATCCCAGCGAAGTGCATCTCACGGTCGGAGCGGTCCGATACGACGCCTACGGGCGCAAACGCAAAGGGGTCTGCTCCACTTTCCTGGCCGACCGAGCGGGCGATGCGCCGGTGCCCGTGTTCGTGCAGCCATCGCATGGGTTCAAACTGCCGCTCGATGGCAACGTGCCCGTCATCATGGTCGGCCCCGGGACCGGCATCGCGCCATTCCGCGCCTTTCTCCAGGAACGCCACGCGACCAAAGCACCGGGAAAGAACTGGCTCTTTTTCGGTGATCAGAAACGCGAGACCGATTTCCTATATCGCGAACTCCTCGAAGGCTGGCTCGCGGACGGACATCTTTCTCGCCTTGATCTCGCGTTCTCACGCGATCAAGCAGAGAAGATTTACGTCCAGAATAGGATGCTAGAGGCGGCGGCAGAGCTGTGGTCGTGGCTGCAAGCAGGCGCGCACTTCTATGTCTGCGGCGAGGCGAGCCGGATGGCGAAGGATGTCGATGCCGCGCTGCATCAAATCGCCGCGACGGCTGGCGGCCTGAGCAAGGAAGCAGCGGAGGAATACATCGCGAAACTCAAATCCGAAAAGCGATACCAGCGTGATGTTTACTAACCTTACAATTCGTAACGCCCAATGAGCCTACCCATCGACACGATCAACGGCGAATCCATCGCGCCCGAGCAGGCTAACTATCTCACCGGATTTTTCGCCGGGCTGGAGGCGCGAGGGTTGCGCTTTGGGGATGTGGAAGCGACGCCAAAGCCGGCGAAGGAAGTCTCGCACGACGATTTGATTTTCGAGGAGCGGGTGAAGCGGGAATTGCACCCGCTGGATGCGTATCCGCTGCTGCTCGATCTGGCCTCCGTGAATAAGGCACCGGATAAGGAGGAAACCTTTCGCTTCAAATGGAACGGGTTGTTTTTCCTGACGCCGAACCAGGAGGCGTTCATGGCGCGGCTGCGGATTCCGGGCGGGCAACTCCGCACGTTTCAACTTCGTGAAATCGCAACGGTCGCGAAGGAACTCACGACGGGTTACGTGCAAGTCACCACGCGGGCGAATCTGCAAATCCGTCTGATTCAGCCAAAGGACACGCCGGAGGTGCTGAGGCGCATTCAGTCGGTGGGGCTGCACACGCGGGGGTCGGGTGCGGATAACATTCGTAACCTTACCGCGAATCCGACGGCGGGGTTTGATCCGGTGGAAATTTTCGACACGATGCCGCTGTGTCAGGAGATGGCGCAGATCATTTTGAATGACCGCGCGTTTTACGATCTGCCTCGCAAATTCAACATCGCTTACGACGGTGGTGGGCTGATCGGGACGGTTGAGGATACGAACGACATTGGCTGCAAGGCGGTAAAAGTCGGGGGAGAGATTTTCTTCCGCATCGCGCTCGGTGGTGCGACGGGGCATAAGGCTTTTGCACGCGACCTCGGAGTGCAGGTGAAGCCTGCGGAGTTGAACAAAGTCGTGTCGGCGCTGGTGCGCGTGTTCATCGCGAATGGGAATCGCGGTGATCGGAAAAAGGCGCGGCTCAAACATCTGCTGGAGAAATGGACGCTCGAACAATATCTCGACGAGACGGAGAAAGTGCTCGGCGACAAACTCGACCGCGTGCCGCTTGATCCGGCGCTGATGCAGTATCCCAGCCAGGATTTACCGCACAGCCATGTCGGCGTGTATCCGCAAAAACAACGCGGGCTGAACTATGTCGGGCTAACGATTCCAGTCGGGCAGATGACGCCGAAACAAATGATCCGGGTCGCGGAAATCGCGGATCTTTATGGCTCGGGTGAAGTGCGGCTGACGGTATGGCAGAATCTGATTATTCCGAATGTGCCAGATGCCTACGTTGAGTCGGTAAAGAAGGCGGCACGCAAGGCGGGTTTCACGACTGAGCAGTCGAATCTGCGCAGCGGCTTCATCGCTTGCACGGGGAATAGTTACTGCAAG
>JANLQB010000345.1:0-2918 GCA_031367565.1 Verrucomicrobiota bacterium | reverse complement strand
TTTGCCGCGCCCGTGGAAATCATCCCGCCCGAGCTGCGCGGCGCGGTGCAGCCGCAGATCGCAATCGCGCCGAGTGGCCGCATCCATGTCGTCTTTGGCAAAGACACCGCGATCTATCACACCGCGTCCGCCGATGGAGGCAGCTTTTCCGCGCCGGTGAAGGTCGGTGAACTCGACCAGCTGGCGCTCCGTATGAGGCGCGGACCGCGGATTTCCGCGACGGACAAGCTCATCGTGATCACTGCGATTTCACACGCGGAAGGCAATCTGCATTCGTGGACTTCGAGCGACGGCGGCGCGACTTGGAAAGAAGGCGCGAAGCTCAACGACGCCGACAAGTCCGTGCGGGAGGGACTCCACGCGATGAGCGGCGACGGCAAGGGCTTCGTCTTCGCGACCTGGCTCGATCTTCGCAGCGGTGGGGCGGAAATGTGGGGTGCGAGTTCGTCGAATGGCGGCGCGGCGTGGGGCGCGAATGCGTTGATCTACAAATCTCCCGACGGGCACATCTGCGAGTGCTGCCATCCGAGCGTGGCGGTGGATACCGCCGGGCGCGTCGCGGTGATGTGGCGTAACTGGCTCGGCGGCTCGCGCGATCTTTACCTCGCGACCAGCAGCGATCGCGGAAAGACTTTCGGCGCGGCGCAGAAGCTCGGCACCGGCACATGGAAACTCAACGGCTGTCCGATGGATGGTGGTTCGATTGCGATCAACGCAACGGGTCAGCCGCTGGCGGTCTGGCGGCGGGAGAAAACCGTTTTCGCCAGCGACACGCCTGCCGTCGAGCGGCGACTCAGCGACGCGGCGATCCAGCCTGTCGTCGTCGTCGGCAAAGGCGGCGCATCCTTTGTCTGGGAGCAAAATGGCGGGCTGATGCTTCAGCGCGGCATCACGGCACCCGCGCGCTTTGCCGAGAAAGCACAGGCCGCTTCGCTCTCGCCCATGCCGGGGCGCGGGGTCGTCGCAGTATGGGAATCGAGCGCCACCACGCCGCCGACCCTCATGGCGGAAATCATTCCCTAGCTTTTCCCCGACTAAGCAACTGAGTGCGCTGGCTCGGTGGCGAGCGAGGACTGATGGCCGCGCGGACGCCGGGCATACCAAAGATTGATCGCGCCACCGCAAGCGCAGACCGCATTGAGAATGATGAACGGAAGATCACTCGTGGCGACGGCATGGAGGATCAAGGCAAGACAGCCGGATAGATTCAGGAGAAGAAAGCGCACGTTCATGCGGCAGGATCGCGCGCGGATGGTTTCCATTGTTTGGGGAAACCAACAGGCAAAGCAGAGGGCAAAACCCAGCCAGCCTAAAGACTCAAGCGCGAACGTATTCATTGTCACTCGTGCTTAGCAACGCCTGTGCCAGCACTGAACTAGCCGTCGTAGTCAGGTGGCGGGTGAAGAAGGAAAGAGTTGGATAAGACGCTCGCCTTCTCTGCCCCGGCAATTTACGGACCGGCAAACTCTGCCAGTGGCATCGGCTGCCTGCGGAGCTTGGTTCGCGCAAGGGTTTAGCGCGGCGAAGTCGTTTCATTCGTTATATGAAATTTACATCGAAACCCCTGATGGCGGCGGTGACTGCCGCCCTCAGTTTTGGAATTGCGGCGACCGCATCCGCGCGGAGCGGGCACAATGGACATCACAGCTTCCACGCCCTGCATCACTCGCACGGCTACTGGCAAGCTCATCATCGCCACAGCTCCCCCTACTCTTATTGTCCAAGTTACCATCGGAGCTATTCGAACACCCCGCTTTATGACGCTGATTTTGCGCCGAGCTACTACGGTTCCGGCGGGCATGGCCTGTCCGTAGTCATCGCGGGGCATCACCATCACCACCATTGACCGGCGGATACACGGGCCTCCCACCACTCATTCGGTTTGATGCTCGCACGTTTGGCACGCTCTGATTCGCGGCCTCATGGACAAGCCCTCCCTCATCGAACTTATTGCCCGTGACAAGGCGGACCCGGAGTCGGTTTACAATACTTGGTTCGTGAGCGGCGAGGAGCAGATGAAGGCGTTTCGCTCGATCCGGCGCGGTCAAGCTGCTCATTCCCGCGAATGCGGCAGCCGTCGTCGATTTGGAGAAGGAGAAAGCGGAGAAGGTCGCGCGCTTGCGCCACAAGGATGTCGCCGAGGAGGAGCGCGAGGAATCCGAGCACACGCAGATGCAGCACTTGCTCATCAAGATCGGCCGCGCGCTCCGCTATGACGTGTATGTGGCGCGCAACGACCGGCACCGCTCTTGCAGCGGCGAATCCTTTGCGCTGCTCACCATCCCGGAGCTGCCGCCGCGCGACTGGCCGCGCGACGTTCTGGATACGGTGAGCCTCATCGACGTGATTTGGCTCCGGCACGGCACGGGCGAGATCGTGTGCGCCTTTGATGTGGAGAAAAGCACGTCGATCTACTCCGGCATTCTGCGCATGGAAGACCTCGTGCGCTCCATGCCCGGCTGCGCCTGCCCGCTCTACCTCGTCGCCCCGGATGCGCGGGAAAAGGAAGTGATGGCGCATCTCGCGCGGCCCGCTTTTCGCGGCGACTTCGCCGACATCTCGCTCGCGTTCATTCCGTTCAAAGACCTCCGCACGAACTGCGACGCGCTTTGCCGCTTCGGCGAGGATCACCTGATTCTTCGCAAAACCGCCCGAACTTCGATCATGTGACCCCAGCCGCCATTTATTTCGAGGGATACGACGCGCGACATCGTTTAGGAGAGAGATATGGACGACCGAAATCTTGATCACTTGCTCGCGCAGCGTCGCGACGCACCGCTGCCCGCAGTCCCCGCGAGTTTTCAGCAAGACGTTTGGCGCGAAATCCGCCAGCGCAAAGCCGAGGCGGGCTGGTATCGTGCCGCTTGGTTTGGTTGGCTCTTGGAACCGCTGTTCAAACCCGCGATGGCCTTTGCCGC
>JANLQB010000342.1:0-5611 GCA_031367565.1 Verrucomicrobiota bacterium | reverse complement strand
GCCACGTCCGCCGCGCTGCCGAGCACGCTGCTCAATGATCCGATGCGCGTGCGGCTGCCGGTGAATGAAGAGCAGCCGATTCATCCGCTGTATGGATACGTCTTCGTGACGGATCGCGAGGAAGGGCTCGTGGTCGTGAATGTCGCGTGCCTTTTCAATGGCAACCCGGAGGACAATTTCCTGAAGCGCGCGAAGATCGGCGACGGCGATGCGTTTAATCCCGATGGGGTCCTTGACGGCGCGGAATACGGGCTCGTCGCGGGGCATCGGCTCTACGTTTGCACGAAGCGCGGGCTGGCCGTGGTGGACATCGACAAGCCGGAGCAGCCGCGTCTGGTCGGTGAACTCGCGGGCGGTTTCCTGAAAAATCCGAAGGCGATTGCGATTCAATTTCGGTATGCCTTCGTGACGGATGACGATGGATTGAAGGTGATCGACATCAGCGAGCCCGCGCATCCGCGTGCGATCCCCGGCGCGACCGTCCGACTGGGCGATGCGCACAAACTTTACGTTGCGCGCACTTACGCCTACGTCGCGAATGGCGCGGAAGGGCTGGCGATCATCGACATCGAAAATCCCGAGCGCCCGCGTCTCGATCAGATGTTCAACGCCGACGGCGAGCTAAACGACACGCGCGCGGTGCAAATCGGCTCGGTTGCCGCTTCCATGTATGCGCAAGTCGCCGACGGCAAAAACGGCCTGCGCATTCTTCAAATGATCTCGCCCGACACGGTGGATGGTGCCGCCGGTTTCAGCCCGCGCCCATCGCCGCGCTTGATCGCCACGTATCACACGCACCGTCCGATGCTGGCCGTCTCGCGCGGGCTCGATCGTGATCGCGTCGTGGATGAAACGGGAAATCAGACGGTCGTCTTCGGGCGCCGCGGTTCGCGGCCTTTCAAGGTCAGCGAGATGCAACCGTTCCTGCGCCACGAAGACGGGGATACTTACCGCGTTGAGGATGTCGTGAGCAAAACGGTGGCCGAGGAAAAGGAAGTCGGGGGCAAAAAGCAAAAGATCACGCGCCTCGGAGTCTTCACGAAAGGCGGACGCGAACTCGTGGACCCGAATCCCCCACCGCCGCCGCCCGCGCCTCCCGTTCAGCCCGCGACGCCGATGACGCCGGGATTCGATTCGCTCATTCTGCCGCCGGAACTCCGACCCGCGCCAATGCCCGGAGGCACGAAATCGGCTACCCCGGATGAACGAAAAAAATCACCAGAACCTGCTGAAAATGCAGAGCCCGTGAAACCGCAGAACCAGTAATCAACCAACCAACAAAGACCTATGGCCGATAAAACTAAAAAAGTACCGCAAAACGTTCCCGGAGCCTGGTACGTCGATGACGAACTCTGCACGCCGTGCCGCACCTGTCTCGAAGTCGCCGGAGCCGACGCCTTCCTGAAATACAACGACGACGAAACGAAGGTGTATTTCCACAAACAACCCGAAGGCGCGGAAGTCGCCATTGCCGAAGAGACCATCGCCGTCTGCCCGCAGGGCGCGATTGCGAACGACGGCGAGTAAAGAGGCTGCGTTTCTAAAATTCAAACTTCGCGCGACGCGAATGTGGAACTCCGCATTCGCGTCGTTGCATTTTGGTGGGAAGGCGAAGCTCCGGCCGAACCACGAGAGTGGCACTTCCTGCGGGCTCGGCCGGAGCCTCGCCCTCCCATCACTTTTCCGCGGCCAGCGTCTTCTGCACTGCCGCTTCCCACTTCAGCCAGTCCGCGCCGAAGTCTTCACCGACCAGCAGATCGAGATTGTCGTGTGCGAATTTCGCATAGGGGTGATCCGAAGTTTTCGCGATTCGCAGAAGGGCGGGGAGCGTGATGGCGTCGGGACGCTCCATCAGGTCCGCGAAGAGCACGCTTTCCACCAGCCCGTGGGTTTGAGGATTGGTGACCATCGGCAGGGCGACGGCGTTGTAGTCCGCATCGGGCAGGCGTTTCACCGCTTCCTCGGACGCTGAAGTCAGCCCGTTTTCAGGGAAAGTCGCGATCATCGCGAGCAACTGCCGGGATTTCGCCGCGTCGTCCAAGCCAGGCGCATTCGTGACGCTTTCGATCGCCGCTTCCCAGCCAAGTTTTCCACGAGAAAGTTGAATCTTCGGCGCGAACTGCGGCTCCTCGAAGGGATCAGTCGCCTCAGTTTTTTCGGCCACGGGCGGCGGGATGATCGAGTCGCGCATCTGTTCTTCCACCGGCACTGTTTCGCTCGATGGCGGCCCGTCGATAATCGCGACTTTTTGACTGCTGCGCAGCAAATGGACGCCAAAAGCCAGCGCGGCGGCGGCGAGCAGAGTGAGCGGGAGTTGGAGCTTCATTTGCGAAGCCTAGCAGCTTGTCGGACTTCGCCCCAAGGCAGGAATGAGTTACGGGTTTGGAAGGGATGCCAGCCCGCTTTGTCAACATCGACCACGACACATCGCTGCTGTTGCCGCCCGATCTGCGCGATTGGGTGCCCGAGGATCACCGCGTCCATTTCATGAAGGACGCGGTGGGGTTGCTCGATCTGAGCGCGGCACGCGTCAACCACCGAGGAGGAGGGGAATAGGGAGGGCGGCGGGAGCGCGAGCAGCGGCCGCGGCCGCGAGCAGTTTCCGCCCACGCTGATGCTGGGGCTGATCACCTACAGATACGCCACGGGCACCTTCAGCAGCCGGGGCATTGAGAAACACACTTACGAACAGGTGGTGGTGCGGCTGCGTGGCGTGGACGTGGTGACTGCGACCGAGGAGCGCACCAATGCCATGGCGGACGACGCTCTCTTGAACCTGGCCGGCGAGCAGGGCCGTGTGATCTTCACTCACGACATCCGTTTCAAGGCCTTGGCCGAAAACTGGCAACGGATCGGAAAACCCTTTGCCGGCCTGATCTCTGGCCATGCCGAAGGCGCGTCCATCGGCCAATATGTCCGCGACTTGGAGTTGGTCGCCAAAACCTGCGAACCGTCAGAACTGTCGAACACGGTGATCCATCTTCCTCTTTGAGATGGGTAACTCCCCGGTAAAGCCACCCGACTGGGCCTGTCACACGCAGACGAAGCGGAGCTTCGCAGACAACGGCGCGACCAAGCGGGAGCTTAGTCACGAGGGGCTCAAGACTACCACTTAGAGAAGTTGTAGTAACGAGTGTTCCCGATGCTCGTCGACGTGCCATTGGTGGCTCCGTTGAAATAGGTCGTATTTCCGATGCGTGTGCCAGTGAATGAACCGCCATTACCCGAATAATACGACGTGCCTCCGATCTGCGTCGAATTGCCAGAAACTCCCTTCCCATTGTAGTAGGTGTTCTTGCCGATTTGGGTCGCTGTGACTGTTCCGTCGGCTCCATTATAGTAGGTCGTATTCCCGATCTGCGTTCCAGTTATGGTGCCTCGTCCTCCTGAAAAGTAGGTTGTCTTACCGATCTGCGTGGACGTGTAGTTCTGAGCACCGGTGCCATTGGGCTGATACCATAAACTGCCAACTATTTGAGTGACACCATCGTTGAAACCGTAGGTAGAACTGACGATCCGTTGGTATGTAGATTGGCTAGGCGCATAGTCGCTAACAGTAGAGGTGCTCTGGATTGGCGCTGGAGTGCTAACAACGCTAGGAAGCGATGGCGCGAGATTGTTTCTGGTAACACTATTCTGAATTGGCAACGGGTAAAATGATGGCCTGGGAGATGGCTGAGCGAAGTAGGCTGGGGTTTGAGGTAGAGCCGATGCTGGCTCGATGACTTGTGCGGTGGCTTGGACCGTTGCTCTGGCGGTGGCTGCCAGTGCTTCTCTATCCCGCATCTTCGCGGCAAATTCGGCTCGTGTGGCTTCTTGTGCGGCGGTTACTGCCAAGAGGGCTTTCTTTTGCTGTTCTCGGCGTTTCTCAAATGTGTTTGCTTCCGAATCGGATAAGCGGACGTTTGGGTCGCGGAGAGTTTGGACGAGGGTGGCTGACACTCCTTGGGCTGTTAACGTTGCTTCTTGTTGTGGTGTGAGAGCATGGAGTAACCGGCGCTGCGTAATTTGTTGAGCTATCGACACGTCGGTATCGTGCATACGAACAAGAAATGAAATCTCATCAAACGATATTGGCGCACCCGAAGCTAGTGAAGCCTTGAGTGCAAAGAGCAAAGCGGCAATTGCAGATCTTGTCTTCATTGTGATCCTTTGACAATTTTTAGTCCTTTTTTGCCTTTGAGATAGCGTCCGGCTGAGTCTTTGGCGATATACGCACGACCCCGAGCAATGTCATAAAGGTCGTTGAGGGTGGCTCCGGCGTCGAGTGCGGCATTGACGTCATCGAGGTTGGCTTTGGGAAAAGCGACTTTCGTTAGGGCTGATCGGCGCTGCGGGGCACCGAGATCGTAGCTGCCAATTTCTGCCGAAAGTTTTGCGTTGAGTAGAATATGATACCAAGTCTGGCGTTTTTGGCCTGGGCCATTGCGGCGAAGCATCGCTACCAACTCCTTTTGGAGGCGGACTTTCGAATCATTGGCTATTTGTGCTGCTGTCTTCATGGGCGTGCTCTTGGCAAACCCTTGGCTAAGCAGGGGGCTTGCCAAGAATCAGTTAGAGATCCTTCGACTGCGCTTCGCAAAGCCGAAGCTCCGCTTAGAGTAACGGCAGGGTTTTCGACGGGGGCGTTATACCATCTTTCTAAATTAAGATGACACCTGTATTTTGGGCGAAGCGTTTAGGTGAACCTGCAGCCAGTCCCGGCCGATCAGGCTGAGGACAGTCCCTGGATCGTCCCAAAACCTCCGCAACGTGGCCTTCATCCCGGCGCGCAGGGTGGTGACGGTGGCGTAGATCCGGTTGGCGATGTCGTTCTTGATGATGTCCCAGAGCTGTTCGCACGGGTTCAGCTCCGGCGAATAGGGCGGCAGGTCGATGATCCGCACCCGCGCGGGCAGCCGCGGATCGCCGTCCCGCAGGTGGAAGCCGGCCTGGTCCCGGATGAGGACATTGACGGCCTGCGCGTCGCTCGCCGCAAGGTCGCGCAGGTAACCCTCGTCCCAATCCAGGATCACTCCCGGCACATGGGCAAAGTGCGCCTCTCCGCCAATCACCGCGAGCGCCCCGTAGAGATAGTCCCACTCGTATTTGATCTGCCGCGACACGACCGGGCGCTGGCCGCGCCGCGTCCACACCCGCCGCATTTGCGTATGCAGGCCAAAGCGTGCCTCATCCATCATCCACACCTTCACCCGGCTTCCCGACTCAAGTCCGAGCGCTCCGAGCTTTTCGCAAGAGCGCCTCTTTGAACTCCTGCTCCGCTCCCGGCTTTTTCCTGGAGTGAATGGGACGCGGCACCCTCAGCACTCCGGCGATTTTTTTTAACCATCGCCATACGCTGATGTAAGGCCGCTCCACCTTGTGGTGCTTCTTGAGCCAGCGCCGCGCCTGCTCGGCCGCGGTGAACTCGTTGGCCTCCAGCTTCGCCTGCAACGCCGCGATGACCTTCGCCTTCACGCCCCGGCACACGCCCTCCTTCGGCCCGGGCTTGCCGCGTTCCAAGAGCGCGTCGAGCCCCCGCTCGCGCACCACCTTCAGCCACACAAACACATGCCCCCGCGCGATCCCGCACACATCGGCGATCTGCGCCGAGGTCGATTCCCCGCGCGCC
>JANLQB010000336.1:0-4361 GCA_031367565.1 Verrucomicrobiota bacterium | reverse complement strand
CGGTCCCGGCTACTCCATGTCGAAATTCGGGGTCGTCGGCCTCACGCAAGCGATCAACGCCGAGGAACGTCCGCGCGGCATTCGCGCCACCGCGATTCTCCCCGGCGACATCGACACCCCGCTCCTCGACAAACGCCCCGCGCCGCCCGACGCCGCCGCCCGCGCGCGGATGATGCAGCCCGAAGACATCGCCGAGTGCGTGCTCCTCGCGATCAATCTCCCCGCGCGTGCGACGATCGAGGAAATGCTCATCCGTCCGAGCCGTTGATCTCCGCCCGCGCGGTAAAGTGTTCCGCATGGAGTTTCACCGTTAGGCGCTGCCTACCGAGCCGCCTGTGGCGACAGGTGGGAGACCGTTTCTACGGCCACGACGCCGGATTACGATGAAGTGAGTGCGTTACGAAAGCAGCCGCTCGCGCCCGACACCGTGTAGCTCGAAGACGCGGATGATCGCTTCTTCGATGAGGTTATTCGGGCAGCTCGCTCCGGCGGTGATGCCGATGGTGAGCGGTTTTTCGGGCAGCCAGCCGACGCTCGCGACTTCGCGTTTTGCGTGGGAATCGTAGTGGACGATGCGCGCACGGGATTCCATGCGGCTGGCGTTGCGGATGAAATACGTGGGCAGTTTCGCCTCGCCCATTTCAGCGAGGTGCGAGGTGTTTGAGCTGTTGTAGCCGCCGATGACGAGCAGCAGATCCATGGGCGCGGCGAGCATATCGCGGAGGGCATCCTGACGCTCTTGCGTGGCTCCGCAGATGGTGTCGAAAAAGCGGAAGCTCTCCCGCGCGCGTTCGGCTCCGTCGCGCTCTTTCACGGCGGCTTCCACGCGGCGCTGCACTTCCTCGGTTTCGCCGCGCATCATCGTCGTCTGGTTCGCGACGCCGACGCGGCGGAGGTGCAAATCGGGATCGAAACCTTCGCTGTGCGCGCCGTGGAATCTCTCCATAAAGTCCACCTTGTCCCCGCCGCGCTGGATGTAATTGCAGACGTAATCCGTGTCTTCGAGCGTGAGGACGACGAGGTAGTGACCTTTCCCATTTTGCACGGCGCGCGAGGCGGTCGCCTTCGTCTCTTCGTGCGAGGCTTTGCCGTGGATGATGGAAGTCACGTCATCGTTCGCGTTTTGCCGGACGCGTTTCCAAACGCTCATCACATCGCCGCAAGTCGTGTCCACGATCTGGCAGCCTTTCTCTTTGATGCGCGCGAGCGTTTTCACGTCGGTGCCGAACGCGGGCACGATCACCACGTCCTCCGCCACGAGATCGCTGACTTCCGCTTCCTTGTCTGCGCCGAGCACATTTTTGATTCCGAGCGAAACGATCTGCTCGTTCACCTCCGGGTTGTGGATGATCTCGCCGAGGATGAAAAGGCGCCGCCCCTCAAAAACCTTCGCCGCCGCGTACGCGAGGTCGATGGCGCGCTCGACGCCGTAGCAAAAGCCAAACTGTTTCGCGAGGCGCACCGTCACGCCGTCGAGGGAGATCGTGCCGCCGCTCGCCCGCAGCTTTTCCACGATCTCGCTGCGATAGTGCGATTCCACCTGCGCCTGCACGGCAGCCATCACATCGGGTGTGCGCAGATTCACGCGTGGAGCAGCAGGAGCGGCGGTCGGATTCATAGTCACGGTGTCCATAAAGCAAACGGTCGCTGGATGCCACAACGGCTTCCAGCGACCGGCTAGTTTTGCGAAAGGTGCGGGAGTCTTATTGCGAGATGAGCAACGGACCGGCGGGGTCTTTGAACCACGCGGACGACAGCATGTAAGAGCGGGCGGGATCGGGGTCGCGGCTCTGGTCGAGCTTGCGGACGAAGTGCCCATACTGGCTGTCTTCCGGCTGCGAGCTGGCGATGCTCACCGGCGTACCGATGCTGACGAGCGCGTAGAGGCGGGCGGCCGCCTCCTTGTGCATGCGCACGCACCCGTGCGTGTGCGGATATGGATGTACGAAGCCCTCGTGGAAGCCGTAGGCGGGCGCGAATTCGCACCAATAAGCCATCGGGTATCCGGCATCCGGCTCGCTATGGCGACGGCGGGTTTTGTCCTTGTTGAAAATGTGAAAGCTGCCGGTCGGAGTCGCGGTCCCCGGCTTGCCGACGTTCGTTTTCGCCGCCATCAGCAGGCGGTCGCCTTCCAGCACGTAAACGTTTTGCGTGGAGAGCGAGAGCTTCACTTTGACGTTGGCGGGATTGTGCGGTTTGAAGGCGGTGACTTTGTAAGCGCCGGTGGAGCCACCACCGCCGGTCGCGCAACCGGAAAGCAGCGCCGCCACGGCAGCGAGGGTGAGACAGAGGAGTTGTTTCATGAGCCGCAATGCAAAGACGCCCGCGCCGGGTTTGTCAATCGACGATCGTGCCGCGCAGCAGCTTCTCGAATTTTCCCGATTCATTTGCGTAGTCGGGGTAAGGGTGTGCGGTTTCGCGCGGGCGAAAGCGGAAATGTTTATACGGCCACAGCCATAGCTCGGGGCGCGCGCGGAGGATCGGCTCGAAGGCATCCCAGCAACGTTGCGCGATGGCGGCAAGAGTCGCGTCGGTGGGAAAGTCGATCGCCGGATGCGCGATGATGCGGCAGGTGCCATCGGGCTGCGGCTGCGTCTCCACGGGCACGAGCAGCGCGTTTGCCCGCTGCGCCAGCACGGCGTGCAAAAGCGGAACGCACATTTTCATGCCGAAGCCTTCGATCACCGTCGCGGCCTGGGTCGGCGGGAGATTCAGGTCGATGAGCATCCCGGTGGTGCCGCCGCGTTTCGCGATCTTCAGGAGGCGCAGGATGGAGTTTTCCTGCGCGATGATTTTCTGCCCGGAGATTTCGCGCATCCGGCAGAAGATCGCGGTGAGGCGCGGGTTTTTGAAATTCTCCGCGACGACCGTATTTCCAAATCCGAGGAAGCCGCACGCGAGACTAGCCCATTCCCAATTTCCCTGATGCACGCACATGAAAATCGCCCCGCGCTTTTCGCGATCGAGCCGCGCGCGCAATTCGTCGAAACCTTCGACGCGCATGAAGTCGCGGAAGTTCGCCGGACTCAGCGCACCTGCCCAGAACAGATCGAGCATCGTGCGCACGAAATTTTGGTAAGACAACCGCGCCGTCACGATCCGCTGCTCCCGTGAAAAGCGCGCGCCCAATACGCATTCGATATTCCCCAGCGCCACCGCACGCCCGCGCCGATCCACGAGAAAGGCGAACGCGCCCAGTCCATTTCCCAGCCGCACACACCACCGACGCGAAAGCCGAGGCAGCCAGCGCGCGAGCAAGCCACAGCCCCATTCTTCGAGGCGATGGCGAAAGTTTTTCCAGGCGGACATGGGGAATGACTAATGAAAAGACCGCCCGCGCGGCGACGGCAAAGTCCCGGAATTGACTCACGCAAAGGCACAAAGATTTCCCGAGCAAGATTTCCCTCTTTCCGGCTTTGCGCCTTTGCGGGAGATTTTTTCAGCCCCGTCGCTCCGTGCATACTTGCCCGTCCATTGCCGCGTTTCGTCGGCTTCATTCCCTTCATGGACACGTCGCATCTCCTTGAAATCGTCCGGTCCATCCTCGGCCAGCCGACCGCGCCCTTCCACGAGGACGCCGTGCGCGCCGAACTCTGCCAGCAGCTCGCGCAATGCCCACACGTCACGCTGGAAATCGACGACTACCAAAACCTCATCGCGCGGTACTCCAACGGCGACGCGCCCGCGCGCTACGCCTTCGCGGCGCACATGGATCATCCGGGTTTTGTGGATGGAAAATTCCTCGGCGGCGTGCCGAAAGAGTATCTCGATCGCAAGCCGCCGACGCGCGACTACGGCGCATTCGCGATGTGGGATTTGCCCGCATTCTCGCTGGAGCACTCGCGCATTTACTCCCGCGCGTGCGACGACTTGATCGGCTGCGCGGCGATCGTCGCGATGTTTCACGAGCTCGAACGCACCGGCGCGGAAGGCTCATGCTACGGCCTTTTCACGCGCGCCGAAGAAGTCGGCCTCGTCGGCGCAACGCTCCTCGCGCAATCCGGTCGCATTGCAAAAGACGTAACCGTCATCTCGCTGGAAACGAGCAGCGAACTCGGCGGCAGCGCGCGCATGGGCGCGGGCGTCGTCGTCCGCGTGGGCGATCGCACGACGATCTTCGACGATCACACGACCGCGACGCTCTGCGGCCTTGGCACAAAAAACAGCATCCCGTTTCAACGCTGCCTCATGAGCGGCGGCACCTGCGAAGGCACCGCGTATCAGCTCTACGGCTACCGCACTGGCGCGCTCTGCGTGGCGCTCGGCAACTACCACAACTGCGGCGCGAGCACGACGATCGACTTGGAGTATGTCTCGCTCAGCGACGTGGAAGCGATGACGCGACTCTGCATCGCCGCCGC
>JANLQB010000303.1:0-2124 GCA_031367565.1 Verrucomicrobiota bacterium | reverse complement strand
TCCGCCGCGCGGCTGACGCTGCCCTCCTTTGCCACCGCGTGAAAATAGCGGAGGTGATGGTAGTTGAGCCATTCGCTGGTGGATGCGGAGGATTCCATAAAAACTAATGGTAGATGCGAGAATGCGTCTTTGTCGAATGATGATCGCGCGCTGAAATTGGGCCCGTCATGAAACTCATCCTTCAACATCGCCACCATCAACCGTCCCCATCCTTTACCGAACTTGTCCAGAAGCAGATCGAATCGCTCAGCGAGGGGCTGCAAATCGACGAGGCCCGCATTCTCATCGAGCGAAGGCTCGAATCCAGCCCTCCCTTCCGCGTTTCGGCGCATCTCGTCACGCCGGGGCCGGACGTCCTGGCCGAAGCCGTCGATCACACGCTGCGCGCCGCGCTACAAAAGCTGATCGCCGATCTCGAATCGCGCATCGACCACCGGCATCAGAAGCGCGCCCGGCGCAAGCAGAACAACTTTAAGTCAGCCGCTCCTGCAAAGATCCCGCTCCCCCGTTACGCAACTGAATAACCCGCACATCACCCGCAACTAAATGCCTCTCACACCCATGAAAAACTCGAACCCAAGCCTGTCAGCTTACATGAACTATGTCTCGGAGGAAGGCATTGACCTTCATCGTTTCGTAGAACACGGCGGACGTCTGCTCGGTCCTCACGATTCAGAAGGCATCTCTGCCAACCTCGCCGATCTTCACGAGAAGATCAGCGACGTGCGGGAAAGACACCCGCTGCTCGCGCGTCAACTCACTTTTCTCGCAAGTGTCTTCGAAATCGATCCCGCGCTCGTGCCGGAAACTGTGCGGACCGAAACGGTTTTCGGACTGCTTTATGCCCTGAAGGAAATGGACCTCATGCCGGACGACATGCCGGAAGTCGGCTATCTCGACGATGCCGCTGTGACTGAAGTCGTCCTTTCCCGCCACGCCGTTTTTTTCGAGCGCTACTGCGAAAAGCACGGTCTCGAATGGGCCGCGTTGAAGCCGGAAATCCGCGACTAAAATCTTACCACTCCACACCGCTCCCACCTTTATGAAATGGTCTTTCAAAATCGCCCGCATGCTCGGCATCGACGTGTTCCTGCACGCGAGTTTCCTGCTCGTCCTCGCGTTCATCGCCGTCTTCATCTGGTTCGGTGCCGGGCAGGAAGCCGCTGCGACCGAAATGAAAGCGACGATCCGCGGTCTGCCCGTGCGCGAGGCCATGCTCACCGACTTCCGCACGCTCACGCCGCACGCCACGCTCGGCGACGCCACGCGCCTGCTCATCAAAGGTTCGCAGCAAGATTTTCCGGTGCTCGAAGACGATCGCGTGGTCGGCATCCTCACCCATTCGCGGCTCTTTGAAGTACTGCGCGAACGCGGCGAGTGGACGCGAGTGTCCGTGGCCATGGAGCGCGACTTCCGCACGCTGAGCGCGGATGAACCGCTCGAAGGCGCGCTCTTCCAGAGCGGAGCCGGGCCGCACCCTCGTGCCAGTGCTGCGCGATGACCGGCTCATCGGCCTGCTCACGGCGGAAAACGTTGGTGAACTGATGATGATCCGTTCCGCTCGCGCCCTGCTTGCGTCCGGAGCGCCGCCATTGCCACCGTCCCATCGCGGCGACTTCGCCACCAAACGCTGACCGACAATACCCGCGGCTGCGTCTGAAAAGTCCACGCGCAGCCGCCTTTCGTAACCGTTATTACCAAATTTCACCTACTTATGACTGACAACCTCTGGCTCTGGATCGGCTTCAACATTTTCGTCCTCCTCATGCTCGCGCTGGATCTCGGCGTGTTTCACCGCAAGGCGCACATCGTGACCGTCAAGGAATCGATCGCGTGGACCGTCGTCTGGGTCACGCTCGCGCTGCTTTTCAACCTCGGCATCGCCCACTACATGGGCGACGCGAAGGGGCTCGAGTTCTTCACCGGATACGTCATCGAGAAGTCGCTCAGCGTCGATAACGTCTTCGTCTTCGCGCTGCTCTTCTCCTACTTCGCGGTGCCGCCGCTTTATCAACACAAGGTGCTCTTCTGGGGCATTCTCGGCGCGCTGATCATGCGCGCGATCATGATCTTCCTAGGTGCCGCACTGATCGAGCGGTTCGCGTGGATCATCTACGTCTTCGG
>JANLQB010000297.1:0-1894 GCA_031367565.1 Verrucomicrobiota bacterium | reverse complement strand
GTGGGCCGGATCGTAGTCGCGGATCATTTGGAAAAGGCCGCCGGTGGCCCTCGCGATCGGGAGCGTTCCGTATTTCAGCGAATACATCGCCACGAGCCCGGCGGGCTCGAAGTGCGACGGCATCAGCGACACATCCGCGCCAGCCACGATGAGATGCGCCAGGCGGTCGTCCATCGCCTTGCGATACGCAAACCGCCCCGCGTGCCGCTTGCTCGCGATCAGTAATTCCCGCTCATACGCCGGGTCGCCTTCGCCGAGGATCACCAACCGCACATCATCCGCCAGCAACCGGTCGAACAGCGGCAGCAACAAGTCGATCCCCTTTTGTTCTGCGAGCCGGGAGACCATTCCAAACACTGGGCCGCGCGGCGACGCTTCCAGCCCGCATTCCTTTAGCAGAGCGGCTCGCGAGGCTTTTTTTCCCGCGAGATCGTCGGGCGAAAAGCGCTTCGGCAACCGCGTGTCGATCGACGGATCCCATGTCGCGTAGTCCGCGCCGTTCAGGACACCGGAGAGTTTTCCGGCGTTTTCGCGAATCACTGCGTCGAGCCCGCAGCCGTATTCCGGCGTCTGGATTTCATGCGCGTAGCGGTCGCTGACGGTCATCACTTGATCAGCGAAAAGGATACCGCCTTTCAGCAGGTTCAGGTTCCCGTAAAACTCCACGCCCCGCGCGCCGAAGTAGCTCGAATGCAGATTCGTCAGCCCGAAATCGTGCCCCCAAAAGCCGCCCTGATACGCCAGATTGTGAATCGTCAGCACCGTCTTAAAAGGCAGCCGCCGATCTTTGAGCAGCATCGGCACCAGCGCCGTCTGCCAGTCGTGGACATGCACGATGTCCGGCCCCGGCACCAACCGCCGCGCCAGTTCCACCACCGCTTTGGAAAACCAGATGAACCGCTCGGCATTGTCTTCGTAATCCCGTCCGGCCTCGCCATACAGCCCTGCGCGATCGAAGTATTCATCGCGCCGCACCATGAAAACCTGCGTCCCATTCGGAGTCGTCGCCTGGAGCACTTCCGCGACGTGCACCTTCCCGCCGATCTGAATCGGAATCGCCACGCCCGTGCTCTGTGCACCCAGATTCAAATCCGTCCGCAACCCGCGATAACACGGCAGCACCACACTCACCTCATGCCCCGCCGCCGCCAGCGCCCCTGGCAGCGCTTCGAGCACATCGCCGAGCCCGCCCGTACGCGCGAGCGGAGCCATTTCACTGGCAGCGAGGAGGATTTTCATGCGCGCGATGGAATCGCGAATCCGGGCGGTGTGGCGAGAAGGAAGTGTGTCGGAAATGAGTCGATCACGCCGTCACCTGATCCGCGTGAAATCCCGCTGAAGCCGGATTCACTCGCGCCGCTCGCGCCGGAAAAGCCGCGCACCGTGGACCACATAGAGCACACGGAGGGATCGCCAGCGACCCTGCAGAACAGGGCAATCGCATCAAAAGGTGGAGATGGCCGCGCACTTGCGCAGCAAACCACGCTGTCATTCTGAGGAACGAAGAACCTCTGATTTTTGGTGGGTGGAGGCGGCGCGGAGCACGACGGATTGGAAGCTGCGCCCCGCTTTCTCGCCGGCAAAAGTCAGAGATTCTTCGTTCCTCAGAATGACAGGTTTTGGACGTGATGCCGGTGCGCGGCAGATATGCTATCGGAGAGACCAACGCATCCGAGCCAGTGATTTCACGCTTCTCCGCGCGTCTCACTCATCCGCTCGTCAGTCGTCAGCTTCCCTTTCGCGATCCCGGTGCTGGCCGAGAGCCACGCATCGAACCTCGCCATATCCGCATCCTGCGCCTGATTGGGCGCATGGGCATCCATCCATCGACGAATCTCCACCCACTGCTCCGACGGCAAGCGGCTAATCGCCTGTTCAATTTCAGCGAGAGTGC
>JANLQB010000273.1:0-2910 GCA_031367565.1 Verrucomicrobiota bacterium | reverse complement strand
CATCCGCCTCCCGATCCTGCTCCTGCTCGCGACCCTGCTCCTCGCCGGATTCTTCCCGCAAACCTTCCTCGCGTTCATCAAACCGAGCATCGAAGCACTCCTTCCGAAATAAGGTATGAACGGCATCCTTCCACCGATCGCTCTCGAAATCATCGTCCTCGTCCTCGGGCTTTTCCTGCTGCTCGCCGAATCGTTTTCCAAAGAAGGCGACAAATCGTGGCTCGCGCGCACCGGCATCTTCGTCCTCCTCATCGTCTTCGCCTGGACCTTCTTCACGACCGGAAACCCGCCCGGTGAGCCCGGCCTCGGCTTCTGGAATTTCTATTCCGCCGACGCCATCGCGATGTTCTTCAAACGCATCGCGATCCTCACGACGATCATCGTCCTCGTCATGGGCATCGAATACCGCCCGGTGCTCGCGAAATTCATCCCCGGCTCCGCGGGCGATTCCGGCATCGGCGAATTTTTCTGCCTGCCCGTGCTCACCTGCGCCGGGCTCATGTTCATGGCGAGCGCGGTCGATTTCCTCCTCATCTTCGTCTCGCTGGAACTCGTCACGATCAGCTTCTACATCCTCGTCGCCTACATGCGCCGCAGCAGCGCCTCGCTCGAAGCGGGCGTAAAATACCTGATCCTCGGCGCGCTCAGCACCGGCTTCCTCGTTTACGGCATCACCTGGATTTTCGGCATCACCGGCGAAACGAATCTCGCGAAAATCACCGCCGTCCTGCCCGGCCTCTTCGCGGAAGGCGGACGCCTGCACGGCTCCGAAAGCGCACTCCTGTTTGGCATCATGCTCGTGCTCATCGCGCTCGGTTTCAAAATCGCCGCCGCACCCTTCCAACTCTGGGTGCCCGATGTCTATCAAGGCGCACCCACGCCCATCACCGCCTTCCTCTCCGTTGGATCCAAAGCCGCCGGTTTCCTCGTCCTCATCCGCGTCCTCGAACCCTTCCTCGCCGTCGAAGCGGTCCGCGCCAAAGTCCTCGGCGTCCTCGCGATCATGGCGGTCGCCACGCTGCTTTACGGAAATCTTGCCGCCATGCCGCAGGACAACCTGAAGCGCATGCTCGCCTACTCCAGCATCGGCCACGCGGGCTATCTGCTCGTGGCCGTCGCCAGCGTGAACGCCGCCACCGAAAGCTTCGGCAGCGCCGGCACCGCCATCGCCTTCTACCTCGCCGGCTACCTCCTGATGACGCTCCTCAGCTTCCTCATCATGATCGTCGTCGCCAACCACTCGCGCGGCGACGACATCCTGCACTTCAACGGCCTCGGAAAACGCAGCCCCTTCCTCGCCTTCGGAATGCTCACCGCCATGCTCTCGCTCGCCGGCGTCCCGTTCACCGCGGGTTTCGTCGGCAAATTCCTCGTCTTCGCTGCGGCGGTAAAAGAGCACCAATTCGTCCTCCTCGGAGTCGGCGTCGTCACCGTCGCCGCCGGATTCTATTTCTACCTGCGAGTCGTCGCCGCGATGTATTGGCAGGAGCCAAACGACGACACGCCCATCACCATGCGCCCGCTCACGCGCATCGCGATCGGCGTCCTCACGCTTCTCATCTTCGTCGTCGGAATCTTCCCCGGCCCGATCCTCTCCACCATCCGTCCGCCCGCCGCGCCAGTGCATGCGGCGCTCCGGTAAAACAAAAGCGCACGGAATTCGTGGGTGCGTCAGGAAACGCGCCGCTCCCGTACGCGTCTTCTGGAGGCGCGCAGACAAACGCAGATCAATTGATTCTATCTGCGCCAATCTGCGTTGATCTGCGGTTCAAATCCGACTTCCGCTCCATACTCTGACATGAATCTGTTACTCCCCGTTCTTCTCCTGACCGCGTTCGTTTCATCGAGCGTCGCCGGGCCAGTCTGGAACTCGCGTCAAATCGAAGGAGATCCGCTCTTCTTCATCCAAGCCGAAGGTGAACCCGCCGCGAAAGCCTCCCTACTCTTCATCCCCGAGCTTGCACCCGTGCTGCAAAGCGGCACCCGAGAAGTCACCTACGAAGAAGGCCGCGATTTCACATGGACCACCGATGCGCGCACCATCGTGCTCACCAAAGATTCACGCATCCCATTCAAGACCGTCGCCGAACTCCACCCCGCGCCCGGTTCACCAAATTCCTACGACGGATTCCGCGACGGCAAATCGCACCTGCTCTACGCGCAAGGCCGCTTCTTCCACGACCTCCAAACCGCCGCGACCTACACCACGACCGAATCCTGGACCGGCCCAAAACCCGCGCCCGCGCCCGCACCGCAACTCGATCACCTCCGCGCCCGCCTCGCCGCACGCGAGCCAGTCAAACTCGTCGTCCTCGGCGACAGTATCTCGACCGGACTGAACGCCTCGCTCACCGGCGAAGCTCCGCCGCGCCAGCCCGGCTACCCCGATTTAGTCGCGCAAGGATTGGAGAAAATCTTCGGCTCCAAGATCGAATTGAAGAATCTCTCGGTCATCGGCATGGGGGCAAATTGGGGCCTGAAACAAATGGACGCGGTGCTCGCGGAAGCGCCCGATCTTCTCATCTGCGCCTTTGGAATGAACGACGCCTCCGGCAAAATCGCGCCTGGCGAATTTGCGGCCACGCTTCGCCAAATCGTGGAGCGGCTCCATGCCGCGCGGCCAGATTGCGATGCAATCCTCGTTTCACCGATGCATGCAAATCCCGAATGGAATCGCTCCTCTCCCGATCTCTATCCCGCCTACGCGGCGGAGATGAAAAAACTCGCCGCACCGGGCTGCGCCCTCGCTGATGTGACCACGGTTTGGACGGCCCTGCTGGAGAGAAAAGCCGTGCTCGATCTCAGCGGCAACGGGCTCAATCACCCGAACGACTTTGGCCATCGCATCTACGCGGATGTGGTAATCGAGACCGTCTCCGGGCGGTAAGGCAGCGGTTGATTTCCTTGCCG
>JANLQB010000252.1:0-3276 GCA_031367565.1 Verrucomicrobiota bacterium | reverse complement strand
GCGGACGCCGCATATTCCATCGACCTGCCGCCATCGTGCGTCCCAAATGACTCGTGCTCGGTGCATCGCGGCGAGGTGCTGACGGAGGTGAAGCCGAAGCGTTCCGTGCCGCAAAACATTTTCCGTTCGTTCAAAAAGTTTTTTGGCGGAGAGTAAATGCCCGTCATCTATTTGTGCCGTTTTTGCAATAATTCGCCGTTGCAATTTATTCCGCTCCCCGTCATTTACAGCCTCCGTTTTTTCCCACCCACCCCATCTCCCGACTCCCTTGAGCTTTCGACTCGATCGTTTTGAAATGAAGTTCGTCATCACGCGCGAGCAGCGTGAGGCTCTGGAGAAAGACACGATGCCGCGGATGCGGCCGGATGAAAACGCGGTGGATGGCGCGTTTTACCCGATCGTGAGTCTCTACTACGACAGCCCCGAGCGCGCGTGCTATTGGGAGAAAGTCGAGAGCGTGCAGAACCGGCGAAAGATGCGGATCCGCGTGTATGGAAGCATGGACGGGAAGCTGCCGCCGACGGTCTTTGTGGAGATCAAACACAAGTGCGACGGTCGTGGCGTGAAACGGCGGTTGCTTTGCACGCTGGATGAAGCTTTTGAAATCTCCGCCGGGCGCGACATCGCTCCGCGTGAGAAAATTCTCGACCGCAGGCTGATCGAGGAAATTCACATGCTGGTGAAAGACCGGCATTTCCAGCCCTGCTGCGCGATGCGCTACGACCGCCACGCTTTCGCCGATCGCGATCCTGAGTCGGATTTACGCGTCACTTTCGACACGGGAATCGCGTATCGTTTCGATAACCTGCGCGTGATTCCCGACGATCGGGATTTCAGCAAGTTCCTGCTGCCGGATGGCTACTCCGTCATGGAGGTAAAAGTCACCGGCACCGTCCCCTACTGGCTCACGCAGATGATCGGCAAGCATCACTGCATCCTGCAAAGCCACAGCAAATATAACAACGCGCTCGAAGATGGCGACGAAGTTATCCATCGAATGATCGGCGGGCGGGTGATCAAACACCACTACGGCCTCACGCCGGATTCGCTGGCCAAGACTGGCATCAACCTGGCACCCAAGCCCCATGGGGCTCCCGCCGCGATGGCATCCTGAATCAACCCAAAAACACTCTCCCTTTAGCGAACTTACCGAATGAATGAACTGATCTCCATCCTGCACCAAGCCCTCGGATTCGAGCTGGCAAATCCCCCGCTCCAAGAGATCATTTTTGCCTTGGGCTTGAGCTTCTTGCTAAATCTCATCATCGCTTCTGTCTATAAAGCGACCTATCGGGGCAGCGAGTTCTCCCAGGATTTCGTTCACATGCTGCTCATCCTCGGCACAGTCGTCTCCGTGATCGTGATGGTCGTCCATGGGGACAAGGATAAGGCACAGGCGACGGCATTCGGTATTTTCGCCGCCTTCTCCATCATCCGGTTTCGGGCCAATGTCTCGCAATCCCGAGACATCGGATTTCTCTTTATGGCGATGGCTGCTGGCCTCGGCGTGGGCGCGCGCGCTTACGGGCTCGCCACCGCGACTACGATCGTGCTCTGCGCGATCGTCTATATGTTTTCGCGCGCGGATATTTTTGCGCCCGTTCGCGCCTCTCACCGCCTCCGCGTACGGGTCACGAACGACATCGACTACGACATCGTTTTCCGCGAGACCTTCGTGAAATTCCTGCACGACTACGACCTCCTTTCCGTGGAATCAATCCAAGCTGGAATGATGACCGAGTTGCGATACAGTGTGCATCTGAAAGACACGAAGAAGCCCGGCGAGTTCGTAGCAGCCATCCAGCAACTCAATGGGAACAATCGGGTCATGCTCAGTTCCATCGCGCCAAACCGCATCCTCGCGACCGACTAACCTCTCGTTCCTCCTTTTTCAAAATGAACCCGCACATCCCCGCCACCCGCCAGTCCAAGGGTTTCACGCTCATGGAAATCCTTGTCGTAATCGCCATCATTCTCGTGCTCGCGGCGATTGCGTTCCCGGTCATCAATACGATTGGGAATCGGAAGCATCAAGCCATCGCCATGAACAACATGAGGCAGCTCGGTTCCGCCGCCGGCTCCTATAGTGCCCAAAATGACGGAGAACTTCCGGCGGAAGATGCCAAGGGGACCGACACCTGGGCATCCGCTGCCAAGCCTGAGAACGCAAAGGCGTGGTACAATGCCCTCCCGGTTATCCTTTCGCAAAAAAGCGTCGCTCAATATGCAACGACTCCACAGTCATACTACTCCAAAGAAAACATCCTTTTCCTGCCAGGTGCGAAATACCCTGAGACTGACAGAAAACTAACCGCGCCGCTCTTCGCCATCGCGATCAACACTAAACTTCAGCGTAAAAGCGAGACGGGGGAAAAATCTGCACGCATGTCGCAGATCAGCAATCCCGTGCGAACGGTTCTCTTTCTCGAACAAGGCATTAAAGGTGAAACGAAGGCGATGAAACAGCAGCCGGGTTACGATAGCAGCCCGAAAGGGAGCGCGAAGTCTTTCGTGGCTCGTTACAATGGATTCGGTGTCATCACCTTTTTGGACGGCCATGCGGAACTCGTCGAAGGCAAGGACGTCCTGGAGGAAAACGGACAATTCAAATGGCCCGTGCAGCCGGGGGACATCATCTGGGGTAAATCCACAGAGGAAAACGAAAACCCGAACAAGTAGGGCAACTGACGCTGATCTAGAATTCGAGATCCGGTCTCCGGTTCGTCCGTTTTCAAAATTGAGCGATGGCCCTTCTCGCAACTCCCCGCGAGCGTCCGCGTCCCGCTGGACGACGAAGCATGCGCGCATCTTGACGGCCAACCCCTTCCCGTCATGAAGCTTCGCAACCAATTGCTCGCGCTTTTTTGCCTTTTGGTTTTTGTAGCGATCGGGGTTCTCTATTTCCAAGTCTGGGTGGTGCAAAAGCACTTCGGGATCGTGGTCTTCGTGAGCGATGGAATGGTCACCCGGCACCTCACCGTGGCGCGGCTTTATGAAAATGGCGCGGACCACCGGCTGGCGCTGGATTCTTTTCCCTACACCGCATTGGTGGCCAATTCAGCGCGGGATTTTGCCGTGCCGGATGCCGCTGCGGCAGCGACTGCGCTGGCGACGGGCGAAAAGGTGAATCACCGCCATGTCTCGTTCGATTACCGGGGCCAGCCGCTGCGCACTCTGCTGGAAATGGCCAAGGCGCAGGGCCGGACGGTTGGCGTCATCTCCAACGGACAACTGACCGATCCCGCCCCCGCCGCCTTTTTCGCTCACCTCGCTGAC
>JANLQB010000225.1:0-2915 GCA_031367565.1 Verrucomicrobiota bacterium | reverse complement strand
TTCCGGCTCGACCGGCCCGAGCTGCACCACGGCTTCGACATGCACTTTGTCGCCGACGAAAACGCCTGCGGCCGTCGCGCCGACTTTCACGTCCTTAATGGAAATCTGCGGCCAGCTCTTGCGGATCGTGTCCTTCCATTTCGAAAGTTCGACCGCCTTTTTACCGCTACCAGCGGCGAGAATTTCGTGCGCTTTCGCCGCGGGTTCGTAGAGGCGCTCGGCGTATTCTTTCACCATGCGGTGCGTGTTGAAGACTGGGACGACCGTGCGGATGGATTCGCGCATGAGCTGAATCCACGCGACGGGCAGTTTGCCATCGGGTTTGGCGTAGTAGAGCGGGACGATTTGCGCTTCCAGTAGGTGGAAGAGGCTCGCGACGTCCACGGCCTCCTCAAATTTTTCGTCGATCTGCTCCGTCGTTTCGGGAATCTCGGAGCCGATCGCCCAGCCAGATTTTTTGTTCTGCTTGTAAGCCTCGCACCACCAGCCATCGAGGATCGACAGATTCAGGCCACCGCTCGGCGGAAGTTTCATGCCGCTCGTGCCGCTCGCCTCCAGCGGTCGACGCGGATTGTTCAGCCAGAGATCAACGCCTTGGTAAAGACGACGGCCCACGTAGTGATCGTAGTCCTCCACAAACACGATGCGGTTCTCGAACTCTGGCATCCGCGTGAACTGGTAGACTTTCTGGATGAATTGCTTGCCCGGCTCATCTTTCGGATGGGCTTTTCCTGCGAAGATGAACTGCACGGGCCGCTCGGAATTCGTCAGCAATTTGTGCAGCCGATCCGGGTCGGAGAAGAGCAGCGTCGCGCGTTTATATGTCGCGAAACGGCGTGCGAAACCGATCGTGAGCACTTCGGGATTCAGCATCCGCGAGACGTGGCGAATGCTCTCCGGCGTCTCACCCAGACGCGTGCGCTGATTCCGCACGCGCTCGCGCACGAACTCGATCAAGCGCGCCTTCAGCCGCTGATGCGTCGCCCACATTTCATCATCCGGCACATCTAGCACGCCGCGCCAGAAATCCTCATTCATCAAGTTCTCCTCCCAGCCCGGTAGATACTTGTCGTAAAGATCGCCGAACTCCGGCGCCATCCACGTCTTGGTGTGAATGCCGTTCGTAATGGAAGTGATCGGCACTTCGTTCTGCGGCACGCCCGCCCACACTTCCTTCCAGAGACCCTGCGAAACGCGCCCGTGCAATTCGGACACGCCGTTCGCGTGGCGGCTCGTCCGCAGCGCGAGGATCGTCATCGAGAAAGGTTCCAGCGCATTGTGGCGGAACTGCCCGAAGCTCACAAACGTCGCCCAGTCGATCCCGACCGTGGCCGGATAGTCGCCGAAGTATTTCTTCATCAGATCCAGCGAGAACGCATCGTTCCCCGCCGGCACCGGCGTATGCGTCGTGAAAATATTCGCCGACGCCACGATTTGCAGCGCCGAGTAAAAATCCAGCTTGTTGTCCGCCACCTGCCGCCGCACCAGCTCCAGACTCAGGAACGCCGAGTGCCCTTCGTTCATGTGGTAAACACTCGGCACGATCCCCATCGCGTGCAGCGCATGCACGCCGCCGATCCCGAGCACGATTTCCTGTTTGATCCGCAACTCCGTGTCGCCGCCGTAAAGCTGCGCCGTGATCCCGCGATCCTCCTCGGAATTCTCCGGCACGTCCGTGTCGAGCATGTAGAGCGTGATCCGCCCGATCGCCAGCGCCCACACTTTCACCCGCACCGCGCGCCCGAGAACCTGGACGCTGACCGTCAGCGGCGCGCCCTTGTCATCCAGCGCTTCCTTCAGCGGCAGATGCGAAAAATTTTGATTCAAGCCGATGGATTCCTGCCAGCCGTCCTTGCCGATTTGCTGGCGAAAATAGCCCTGTTTGTACAAAAGCGTCACCGCCACGAAGTTCACATCCAGATCACTCGCGCTCTTGCAGTGATCGCCGGAAAGGATGCCCAGACCGCCCGAATAGTTCGGCACCGATTCGTGAAAACCGAACTCCGCGCTGAAATACGCCACCGGTCCCTTTTTCAGCGGACTCGTCGTGCGCGTTTTTCCGTATGTGTCCTTCCGTGCCATGTATTTCTCATAGCTGGCATGCACCGTCGTCATCTCCCGGATGAAATCATCATCCTCCGCCACGTCGTGCAGCCGCGCTTGCTTGCAAAGCTGCAACATCCGCAGGGGATTGTGATTCGTCTTGTGCCACAGATGTGGATCGAGATGGCGGAAAAGCGCGCGCGCTTTCGGCTCCCACGTCCACCACAGATTGAAGACAATTTCCCGCAGAGGCTCCAGCTCGGCTGGAAGTTTCGGAACGACATTAAATGTATGAATCGGTTGCATATATCCCTGGATGGTTAGTTGGTCCCCTGCGCCACAGCGAAAAGAGTGCCGCGGACGATTTCGGCGGAGGCTATCGGGCGAAAAATCTCCGACAACAAAAAATGCGGCCTAAGAAAAACCGGGCGCACGGCGGCATTTATCGTTTGCGGTGACGATTTCCTCCTTGCTCGTTTTCCCGTGACCCAGGTCCATTGCGTCGATCCAAATCAACTAACGAAACGGCAAATTTTTCCGCGATTGAACGCGGAGTTTACTCCTCGTCGTGCGGCCTTCGGTCGGCGTATCTGCGGGCTTTTTTCTCTTGGGCCCGGCGAGCGTGGCGGTCGCCGGTCATCTGGCGCTTTTTGCGGCTGGCTTGGAGTTTGGCGAGTTCTACTTCGAGTTTCTGAAAGCCTTCGAAACGCGCCACGTCCATCTTTCCTGCCGCGATGGCGGCGCGGATGGCGCAGCCGGCGTCGGTGCCGTGTTTGCAGTCGTGGAATTTGCACTGGCCGGCGAGCTCTTCGATGTCGGCGAAGCGGTCGCGAAGCGTGGTTTCATCCGTCCACATGTGGACTTCGCGGATG
>JANLQB010000206.1:0-11292 GCA_031367565.1 Verrucomicrobiota bacterium | reverse complement strand
TGGAATCTCCGGCGTCCAACGTAAAGACATCATGCCTTTGTTCGCATTTCCGTCGTGAAGGTAGCCCGCGCCGACGCGGCGCGATTCGAGGAGAGTGCCAGCGATCCATTCGCCCGTGGCCTTCGCCTCGGAATCATCGAGCACGAGGCCATCGAGCTTCGGCGCGGGTGAAGCGGCGGGCGCTTCCTTCCACGCGAGGACTTGCCCGTCCTTCTCCAACTGGTCGCGCAGCCTTGCATACTCGACTTTTTGCACCGGGATTCCCCCGTCGATCGCCATGCTCGCGGCGGTTGCGGATGATTGCGCGAGGATCATAAAAACCGGCTCCATGCGGATCGAGCCGTAGGCGATGTGCGTCGCGCTGAGGCACACGGGGACAAAGAGATTTTCGCAATCCGCCTGCTTCGGCACGATCGAGCGATACGCGATCGGATACGGCTTCACGCCCACCTGCACGTCGCCTTCGTTGTGCGCCACGCCATCGCGCACAATCCGGCGGCAATTGTGCGAGTCCATGTTGTAAGCGCCGAGCCCCACCGCATCCTCAGCCGTCTCTGCGTGGCGGCACACTTTTTCAGTCATCACGAAATCGCTCAACATCCGCCGCGCCTCGCGCACATACATCGCGTGCGGCCAGCCGCCGGTGTCCTGGAATTCATCGCGGCAAAGTCCCCACGCCTGCATCTCCGCGCGGATGTCCACCGGCACGCGGTCATCGTTTCCGAGAAAAGTGAGAAAGCCCGCGATGTAGTCGAGGTGCGCCGCCCAGATTTTCGCGCGCGCTGCGTAATCTCCATCGGTGTAGTCGTAATTCGCCCCGATGAAGTCCGTGGAGAATCCGCCGTTGTTGTTAATGTCTGTCTTCTCCGGCGTGACCATGTCGAACTTGAGGAAATTATTGATCGAGATTTTCTGTCCCGCTTTCACCAGGCCGTCGAAGTAGCGGCCCAGCAATTCGTAGCGCTTTGGGTCGTAGCCGGGCGGCGGATCGATCGGTTTGCGATTCGCCGGATTCTTCGTCAGGCACAGGCGAAAATTGTAAGTCTGCGCGCACCGATCGCCCGCGCCCGGAGTTCCCAGCGGATCAGCCTGCACAAATGGCAGCAAGCCCGACGAAGGATCGCCCGCCTTCACGTAAGGATCGACCGGCACGAGAAATTGATGCTTCGGCGTCTCGCCGCGCACGCCGTTCAGCGTCTCGCCAAAGCGCGCGTTCGCTTCGCGCCCGACCAGGTAAGGCACGCCGGCTTTCGCCATCAGATCGCCCTCGTAAGTGCAGTCGATAAACATCGACGCGACGAACTGATCTCCGTTCTCCATCGAGATCGAGATGATCCGTTTCCCATCCATCTTCACCGACGCGAGCCGCGCCTCGAAATACACCGGCACCTTCGACTCCTCCAGCAGCGCCCGCAGTTCCCGCTCAGCCACCGACGGCTCAAACCACCACGCCTCCTCGCGCCCGTAGTGTTTTCCGAGTCGTTGGTAAAACTCGCGCGCAAATCCTCCGATCGCCGCTTTGTTCCCAATATCCGTCCAGCCCAGCCCGCCCGAAGTCAGACCGCCGATATGTTTCCCAAATTCTGTGACGACGACGCCTTTTCCGCAGCGCTTCGCGGTGCAGGCTGCGCTCACTCCGGCGGCGGTTCCGCCGAAGACGAGCACGTCGGTGACGATGACCCTGGACTGTGCGAGAGCGGCGGTGAGGAAGAGGAAAAAGAGGGGGCGCAACATGGCCGGATGATGCGCTCGGCACAGGTTTTCGGGCAAGGACGGGAACTCGTGCATTTTCATTTTTTGATTGCGCATCGCGCGGCCCGCAGTGGGGATGGAGCGCATGATGGATCCGACTCAGGGAAAGATCGCCGTCATCGGCGCCGGCGCGGTGGGCTGCTATTACGGTGGCCTGCTGGCGCGGGCGGGGCGCGATGTGCGTTTTCTGATGCGTGCGGATCTCGATGCGGTGAAGTCGAGTGGTCTCACCCTCGTGACGCAGGGCGAGACGGTGAAACTTCCCGAGGTGAAAGCGTATGCGACGACGCGGGAAATCGGCCCTTGCGATCTCGTGATTGTGGCGCTGAAAGCGACGGCGAATGCGGCGCTGGAGGAATTACTCCCGCCGCTGCTCGGGCCGGAGACGGTGGTGCTGACTTTGCAGAACGGGCTCGGCAACGAAGAGTTCATTTCTGAACGCTGGGGCGCGGAACGGACGATGGGCGCGCTCTGTTTTGTGTGCCTGAATCGGACGGCGCCGGGTGTGATCGAGCACTATGATCACGGGACGCTTTCGATCGGCGAATTCCGTCGTCCGAAGTCTGCGCGGGCCGAAGCGATTGCGTCGGCATTTCGCGAAGCGGGGATCGAAGCGTCGGCGGTGGAAAATCTTGTGACCGAGCGGTGGCGGAAGCTGCTTTGGAACATTCCCTTCAACGGACTCGCCATCGCGGCGGGCGGCGCGACGGTGGCGGATGTGCTCGCGGATGATGATCTGCGCTTGCTAGCGCGGCAGTTGATGGATGAAGCACTCGACGCCGCGCGGCGGCTCGGGCACGAGATTCCCGATGAATTTGCCGACTGGCAGATCGAGCGCAGCTACCGCATGGGAGCTTACAAACCTTCGAGTATGATCGACTGGCTGGCGCGGCGTCCGGTGGAAGTGGAGGCGATTTGGGGTGAGCCGTGGCGGCAGGGCGTGGCCGCAGGCGCGAGCATGGCGCGGTTGGAGACGCTTTACCGATTGCTAAAAAAACTAACGAAATGATGAACCCAAAATTGATCGAGGAATTTGCGGGAATGCCCGCGGTGTTGCGGAGCTTTGAGCCAGAGTGGGGGATCGTGCTGGGCTCGGGACTCGGTCCGTTTGTTGAGGCGATTGAAACGCAGGCGGGCGTTTCTTTTAACGAAGTGGCGAGTTTACCGGCGTCGAGTGTGCCGGGTCACGCGGGCCGTTTCGTGCTCGGGCGCGTGGGCGGAAAGCGCGTGCTGATCGCGCAGGGGCGCGTGCATCTTTACGAAGGTCGCACGGCTCGGGAAGTCACGGCGTTTGTGCGACTGATGGCGGCACTCGGGGCGCGGCGGCTGATTCTGACGAATGCGGCGGGGACCCTGAATCGCGAGTTCGCGCCAGGCGGGTGGATGATGCTGAAGGATCATCTGAATCTCACGGGCACGTCGCCGCTGGTCGGCGGGCCGAACTTCATCGACATGAGCGAAGTGTATTCCGTGAAACTGCGCGCGCATTTTTCCGCTGCCGCAGCGGAGCAGGGGATGCCGCTGCATGAAGGCGTGTATGCGAGCCTGCTCGGCCCGCAGTATGAGACGCCGGCAGAAATCCGAATGCTGCGCGCTATCGGTGCGGATGCGGTTGGGATGTCCACCGTGCTGGAGGCGATTCAGGGGCGTGCGCTCGGGATGGAGGTCGCGGCGTTTTCATGCCTGACGAATTGGGCGGCGGGAATGCAGGCGACGCTCGACCACGCTGAAGTGCTCGCCGTCGGGAAGCAGGCGGGCGCGACGCTGGCGGCGCTACTCGTGAAGGCGCTGGCGGGCGTGTGAAAGGCTACGCCCCCATGCCGTCCTCAAAACTCCCGGCAGCAGGCGTGAGGCAAAGATTGTCGCGGACGTAGGCGACGCCGTTGGCGCTAGTGGAATCGAGGTCGCGGTGCGCGCTTTCGGCTTCGACGACGAGTGGGGCGGTCTTCGTGCCCTGGATTTGGCAATAGCGCGTCGGGTAGCCGATTTTCAGGAGCAGTTCGACGTAGCGATTCATGTTGAGATCGCCGCTTGGGAGGTCGGTGAATTGCATCGCGCGGTCGGTCCAGTTCGGCTGGAGCGTGCGGAGCGGGAAGCCGGGGCGGATGACGAAATTTTTCACATGCGCGGCACAGACGTACTGGCCGACTTTGAGGAAGCGCGTCTCCCACGATTCACCTTCCCAGCAGTGTGACGGGTCGGCGTTCACGGCCATGCATTTGTCGCCGCCGGTGATTTCGACGAGCGAGAGGAATTCGTCCGCCGTCGCCGCGCCGGTGCCCGGATGGATTTCGTGGCAAAGTTTGATATCGAGCTTGCGCGCGTGGTCGCGGATTTTCTTTGTCTTCTTTACGAAACGCTCGCGGCCTTCCTTGATCAGATCGTAGCCCGGGCCAGCCCAGAAACCCCACGGATAACCGGTCGCGGCTTCCCATCCGAAGGCGACGCCCCAAAACATCGGGACGATTTTCACCCCGAGTTCTGCGCAAAGATCGAGCAGCTTCAGCACGTAGTTCTCCGCCCATTTTTCGATGTCAGCGGGAGATTTTTTTGCGACGTCCGGCGGGATGAACGGGCGGATCGTCGGCGAGCCGGTCCATGCGGTCGTGTGAACCCAGATCGGGCAGTGCGAGCTCACGCCATCGAGCAGCAAGCCTGCGTCGGCGAAGGTTGCCTTGATCTCCTTGGCGGACTTAAAGAGCTTGCCGCCTTGCAGCATGTAGTTGCTTGGCTGCGCGCCCGCCGCGCCGCTGCGTTTGGCGTAAGCGAGGAAGTCAGCGAGGGATTTTGCGCCGTGTTGAGCGCCTTCGATGGATGCGTGGTAGCAGGACATTTTGGGAGAAGTTGAGAGGTGAGAGATGAGGGTTGGGAAAAGGAACTGCGGGAGCGTTTATCGAGTGGGCGGGCGGGGTGCAAATCCATTTGTCTTCTTCGTCCCCTTCGTCGCATGGGACCGAGGGGGCGAATGGGACTGCGGCACTCGACGTTTCCCAAATGCCCGCCTACATCTGCGCGATGCGCGATGACGTCGAAAAAATCCTCTTCCACGAAGGCACGATTCTCGTGCGGCTCGATGAACTCGCGGCGCAACTCACGGAGGATTATCGCGACAAGGAATTGACGGTGGTCGCCGTGTTAAATGGCTCGCTTATTTTCATGGCCGATTTGCTCCGGCGCGTGCCTTTGCCGCTGCGCGTGGATTGCCTCAGCGTTTCCAGTTACCACGGCGGGATCGAGAGCAGTGGGGTGGTGACGTTCGACCAAAACTCTTTGCCAGACATCGACGGACGACATGTGCTGATCCTCGATGACATCCTCGACAGCGGGCTCACGCTGCACGCGATTTGCGCGAAGCTGCGCGCGGAGACGAAGCCGCTGAGCATCCGCAGTTGCGTGCTGCTCGCCAAAAAGAAAGAGCGCGCGGTGGATGCGCAGGCGGATTACGTGGGATTTGAGATCGGCGACGAATTTGTGGTCGGCTACGGCCTCGACTACGAGGAGCGGTATCGGAATCTGCCGTTCGTTGGTGTGCTTCGGCGGTCGCTTTACAGCGGCGGTTGAACCATTTGCAGAGGTTCCATGTGATGCAAAACATGTGATGCAAAACTTTCGGAGATCCATTTCATCCGGGCAAAAAAATCATTCGGGCAAAAAAACGGGCTGGCGCCCACTCAGCGCCAGCCCGCCCCAACCAAGGAAACTGAAATCTGGTATCTTTGACCGGTGACTTTCCGGTCGGTTCAAAAATCTTTCAGGATTTTTTTTGGGCGGTCGAAATCGGTGAATTTCGGGCTTATTCCCGGCACTTAAAGCCGATGATCGCGAGCGGCGGAAGGTTCACCATGAGGCTGTGACTTTTGCCCTGCCACGGGTCCGGCGCGGAATGCTGGCCACCGTAATTGCCAATATTGCTGCCGCCATAAGTCGCGGCGTCCGAATTCAAAACCTCCTCGAACCACCCGCTCGTCGGCACGCCGATCCGGTAGCCTTCGCGGAAGACTGGCGTGGCATTGATGACGAAGATCATGATTTCTCCCGAGCGGCTGCGGCGCAGGAAGGAGACGACGGAGTTGTCGGAGTCGTTAAAGTCGATCCACTCGAATCCGGCGTAGGTGTCGTCTTGATCGTAGAGCGCGGGCTCGTTTTTGTACAAGAAATTGAGGTGCTGGCAGAGGCGTTTCAGCCCGTCGTGCATCGGGTCGGCGCAGAGGTGCCAGTCGAGCGATTTGTCGTGATTCCACTCCGCCCACTGGCCGAATTCGCCGCCCATGAAGAGCAGCTTTTTTCCCGGATGGGCGAACATCCAGCCGTAGAACATGCGGAGATTCGCGAATTTCTGCCAAGTGTCGCCGGGCATCTTGTTGATGAGCGAGCCTTTGCCGTGGACGACTTCATCGTGGCTGAGCACGAGGACGAAATGCTCGTGGAAGGCATAGAGCAGGCTGAAGGTGATCGCGCCGTGGTGGAAGCGGCGGTACACCGGGTCCAGCGACATGTAGTCGAGGAAGTCGTGCATCCAGCCCATGTTCCATTTGAAGCCGAAGCCGAGTCCGCCGAGGTAAGTCGGGCGCGAGACGCCGGGCCACGCGGTGCTTTCTTCCGCGAGCGTGATGATGCCGGGATGCTGCTCGTAGCAGACTTCGTTGAAACGTTTCAGGAAATAGATCGCGTCGAGATTTTCGCGACCGCCGTGGATATTCGGCACCCACTCTCCAGCCTTGCGCGAGTAGTCGAGGTAGAGCATCGAGGCGACGGCGTCCACGCGCAGGCCGTCGAGATGGTATTCGGCGAGCCAGAAGAGGGCATTCGAGATGAGGAAATTGCGGACCTCGTTGCGGCCGTAGTTGAAGATCAGCGTGCCCCAGTCGCGGTGCTCGCCTTGGCGGGGATCGGCGTGCTCGAAGAGGCAGGTGCCGTCGAATTGCGCCAGCCCGTGCGGGTCTTTCGGGAAATGGCCGGGTACCCAGTCGAGGATGATGCCAACGCCCGCCTGATGGCAGCGATCGACGAAATAGCGGAACTCGTCCGGGTTTCCAAACCGACTCGTCGGCGCGAAAAATCCCGTGACCTGATAGCCCCACGAGCCATCGAACGGATGCTCCAGAATCGGCAGCAACTCGATGTGCGTGTAGCCCATTTCGAGGACGTAAGGCAGGAGCGTGTCCGCGAGTTCGCGGTAGCTGAGATAGCGATCACCTTCCTCCGGATTCCGCTGCCAAGAACCGAGATGCACTTCGTAAATCGACACCGGCGAGCGATGCCACTCCTTCGATTTGCGGGACTCCATCCACGCCGCGTCCGCCCATTGGTAGCGATCGAGATCGAACACGAGCGACGCCGTCTCCGTGCTGTGCTGTCCAAAGAAAGCGAACGGATCGCTCTTCAAAACGATCGCGCCGTGGCAACCCTTCACCTCGAATTTGTAATGCGCGCCTTCCGCCACGCCGGGCAGGAAAATTTCCCAAACCCCGCAGCCGAGCAGCTTCCGCATCGTGTGCCGCCGGCCGTCCCAAGCGTTGAAATCGCCCACGACGCTGACTCGTTGCGCATTCGGAGCCCAGACGTGAAAAGTCGTCCCGCGCACCCCGCCGATCTCGCGCAGATGCGCGCCGAGTTTGTCGTAAAGCTGCCAGTGCTGGCCTTCGCCAAAGAGGTGCAGATCGAGCTGCCCGAGGATCACGCCGTAGCTGTAGGGATCGCGCTCCGACCACTCCGCGCCTGCGTGCGAAGTCAGCGCGAGATCGTAGGCGAAACGCTCCGCCGCGTCCGTGAGCCGCGCCTCGAAAAAGCCATCGGGATGCACGAGCACTGCCGGAAAAGTGCGTCCGCTTCCACCCACTTCGCGCACCATGAGCGCGCGCGCATCCGGCCGAAACACCCGCACGACGAGCCCGCTCTCGGTCTGCTGCATCCCGAGCACGCCAAAAGGATCGCTGTGATTCGCGGTGAGAATCGCGTCGAGCGCGCCGTTGTCGATGGTCGGAATGTCGGTCGAGAGTTTCATGGGGCGGATATTTTGATGCTACGCAATCGCATCGCCAGTAAGCGGAGGCGGCAAGGCTTCGTCACGGTTAAAAAGGACGGGTGGCCCGTTGCCCAGCGCTGGCGCAAGCCGTGCTGCTTCTTGTCGCATGAAAATCATCGCTCTCCTCATCGTCGTCGCGGGTCTCTACCTCTATTTTTCGCACCAAACGCCCGTCGCCGAAGTCGCGCAGATCGCCACCGGGCAGGAACTCGCGCTTTTAACCACCGGCCCGAAAGACGCCGCACCCGCACCCACGAACGCGCTCAAGCGCCCGATCGACCGCACCCACGAAGTCCTCGGCCAGGTCGCCAAGCGCAACGGTGCGGGAGAATTCTGAGGCCCGCCGGTGCCACCGCGTTGTAGGATAAACGCTGAAAATATCAGGGCGGCGGGAAACAAATTGCCGTGCGGGCGGATCCCACCCATTGTCGCTCGTCTTCTCGAGACCATCTCTCTGGCCATTTTGCCGGAGTTTGCGCGAAGGAAATTGTTTCTTTCGGGGAAATGCGCGAATTCCGCTGAGTCACCACGGCAGCGGTTTCCCGGATTCACTGCGGCGGACTTTTCCCAAGCCATCGTCTGCGCCACTGCAATGCCACCACTTGCTTGCTGCTCCCATGAAAGCCCATCTACACCTCCGCTCCCTCCGTCACACCGCTACCCTCATCCTCGCCGGTTCCATTGCCGCGCTGCCCGCCCTGCACTCTGCGCAGGCGGCGAGCCAGACTTGGACCGATGCGGGGGCAAATCGGACTTGGTCCACAGTCTTGAACTGGTCGGGTGAAGTCGCACCGGGTCTCACGGTCGGCACGACCAATTCCGACATCGCGACTTTCAATGCCGCCAGTCCGACGTTGAATCCCGTCGTCATTGACCTTGGCCGAAACATCGGCGGTATCAGCTTCGCGACCGCTGCGAGTAGCTACGTAGTCGGCTCCACAAATGGTAATCCGCTGCTGCTAAGCAGCGGCGGCACCATCCAGATTCTCAGCACGCACACCTACTACGGGCCGGAAGTCATCAATGCCCCGCTCGTCATTGAAGGCGCAAACGGTACATACACTTTTGCCAATTATAGCCTCACTGACACCATTGTTCGATTGAACACTTTGAAATTCGGAGGAGGCATCACCGGTGGCGCGGTCGGGAACACGGTCCTGACCCTCAGCGGCACCAACGCCAACGCAAATACCATCAGCGGAATCATCGCTAATGGCACGGCGTCGAGCCTGGCCGTCACCCTGAGCGGCACAGGGATGTGGACCCTCTCGGGCGCGAACACCTTCACCGGTGGGCTGACTCTTGGATCTTCCAATACGCTGAACATCCACAATGCGTCGGCACTGGGAAGCGGCCCGTTCGTGATCAACGGCGGCACCATCGGCAACACCTCCAGAGCGGCGATTACCACAGGAAACAATCCTATAACGATCAACGAAAGCTTCACGTTTGCCGGACCGTACGACCTCAATCTCGGGACGGGACCCATCACGCTGGGCACGTCCAGCGGGACGACCCGCTCGATTGCAGTGACGGGGGGCACCTTGACGATCAGGGGTTCTATAGCCAACGGCACCACGGCCAACAGTATCGCGTTATCCAGAGGTACCCTGGTGCTTTCTGGTGCGAACACCTACTCCGGCACGACCACGGTCGGCGGCGGCGAACTGAGGATCACAGGCAACAGCGCAGGGGCCACCGGTGCCGCGACTGTGACCTCCGGGGCACTTCGAGTCAGCGATGCGAGCGGGGTGTTCGGGTCCACGGCTTACGCTGTCACGGCCGGTGTATTTCTCGTGGACAACACATCCGGCAACAACAATTCCCGGATCGCTGATACCGCGACGATCTCGCTCGGTCGTGGCAGTTTCCTCTATTACGGAGCCAGTGCCGCAGCCACGAACTCGGCAGAGACTGTGGGAACCATCAACGCAGGTGCATTCAATTCGAATGCTTTCTTTACCGCCAAGCCCACCGTCACGGTAAGGTTCGGCAGCACGAATTCCGCCACTCTAAGAGCGGCCAGCGTCACCCACGCAGCCGGGGAACCTTCCATCTTGACCAATGGCGTGAACCTTGGCAAGGACGCGGGCAGCACGACAAGCGTAGCTCGGTTTATCAGCACATCTGCGCCGACGCTGGTCGGCGCGAATTCCGCCACCGCGACGGGCATCAATGCTGCCAGCAAAAACACCCAGATCGTTCCGTTCCTTGTCGGCGAAGCGACTAGGACCACGGGAGGCTTGGGCACCGAAGCGGGAAGGGCCAATACCTTTGTCACCTACAATTCCACCACGGGCTTCCGCCCGTTGAACCCCGCGGAC
This sequence comes from Verrucomicrobiota bacterium, assembly GCA_031367565.1. GTDB lineage: Bacteria > Verrucomicrobiota > Verrucomicrobiia > Chthoniobacterales > Chthoniobacteraceae > JANLQB01. Next base: position 1,191 of record JANLQB010000206.1, on the reverse strand, counting down.
GAATTCACCAATGATGCGATCGTCGCAGGAAACAACACGCGCATTGTGTTTGCCACGACCGCCGGAGCCACGACCGCCGTCAACTCACTGCTCATGGACGGCAGCAGCCTCACCATCGCCGATGGTCAGACGTTGACTGACACCAGCGGCGCGATCCTTTTTACGGGGTCCTATGCGATCAAACCCTCTTCTTCCACTGGCGCTCTGATTTTTGGGGCGGGAGCCGAAGGAATGGTGACCACCACTAGCTCCATCGACGGCACCATCAGTGCGGTCATCGCGGACAACGGCGGCACTGCTCTTACGAAGAGCGGTCCTGGTACGCTGATCCTCACAGGCAAGAACACCTACACTGGCAAGACGACTATCAGCGTTGGTGCCCTGAGCATCAATAGCATCGGAAATGTCAACGGCGGTGCCAGTTCCTTGGGCAACCCATCCGACGTGGCCGCTGGCACGATCGACCTGGCCGACGTTCTTATCTACACTGGAGGTGGCTCCTCGTCGGATCGGGTTATCAATCTTAAATCCCAATCCTCCATCCAAAATACCGGCAGTGGCACTCTCACCCTCACTGGCGGAATCACCGGGAATCAACCCCTTTTTCTCAGTAGCTACGATGTCAATTCTCTCGGAGGCAACCAGGACATCACCGTAACAGGAATGATCGATGGCGTCACTCAAATGGGTTACTCTGGCGTTGGCACGCTCACTTTGACGAATCCGAACAACAGCTTCGGCTCGATAGCTTTCTCAGACACAGTCAGCATCAGCTCCATCGCGAACGCCGGCGTGGCTTCCGCCTTCGGCCGGGGAAGTTTATTTAATCTCGGAAGCGCCTCCTCGAATGCCTCGGGCAAGCTTCAATTCACGGGTGCCAACGGTGGAACAAGCGATCGCAGTATCATCGTCACCAGCGCCAACTCCTTTCCCAATACCAATGGCGGCATCATCGAAAACACGGTGGCGGGACAAACGCTGAACCTCAGCGGCAGCGTTACGGTCGGTAATTTTGCGCAGGGGTTGACCCCAAGCCTTCAACTCATCGGCGCAGGCGACGGCGTCCTCAGTGGAACCATCAGCAATAGGATCGGAAACCTGACTCTCACCAAGTCCGGAACCGGAACATGGACGCTCTCCGGTGCGAATAGCTATACAGGCAAGACTACGATGAGCGCCGGCACCCTCAGA
>JANLQB010000189.1:0-2481 GCA_031367565.1 Verrucomicrobiota bacterium | reverse complement strand
GAGCTCGTGGCCGAGGCGCTGCGGGCGGCGGGCGTCGAGGTGTTTTTCGATAAAAACGAACTCGTGGGGGGCGATGCGTGGGATCTAAAAATCCGCCGGCAGATCAAGGAGTGCGCGCTGTTCGTGCCGGTGATTTCGGCGAACACACAGGCGCGGCTTGAGGGATATTTCCGACTCGAATGGAAACTGGCGGAGGACCGGTCCTACCTGATGGCGAAAGGGACGGCGTTCATCGTGCCGCTCGCGATCGATGGGATCGACGAGCGCGATGCCCGCGTGCCAGATTCGTTTCTGGCGGTCCACTGGATACGCGACGGAAGTCGTGCTGATCCCGCTGTGCTGGTTAGACAATTACGGAGTCTTCTTGGCCACGATGCTTCCGCTCACGGGTCCGTCCCGCTGCGCCCCGGGCCAAGAATCACGGATCGCAACCTGTCGCCTGAAAACTCCATCGCCGTGCTCGCGTTTGCCAACTTGAGCCACGACGTTGAAAATGAATACTTCTCAGACGGCATCAGCGAGGAACTGCTCAACGTGCTGGCGAAAATTCCGGGGTTGCGGGTGACCGCGCGCACCTCGTCGTTTCACTTCAAAGGACGAAACGTGCCCGTGCCGGACATCGCTGATAAGCTGGGAGTGCGCTATTTGGTCGAAGGCAGTGTGCGCAAGGTCGGCAGCCGGGTGCGCATCACGGCGCAGCTCATCAACGCGAGAGACGGTTTCCACCTCTGGTCAGATTCCTTCGACCGGGAGCTGAAGGATATCTTTGCCGTGCAGGATGAAGTCGCGGCCCTAATCGCGAAGAATCTTCAGTTGAAACTCGAGCCCGCGACACGCGCGAAAGCCACTGTCGATCCAGAGGCCTACCGTCTGGTGCTGGAAGGCCGGCACACGGCGCTCGGCGGGTCGAATGACAATCTGCAACGGGCCGAGGCGTTGTTTTCGAAATCTCTGACGATCGATCCGGAATTTGCCCCGGCGCTGGCGGGGCTTGCGTATGTCTGGCACATGCGGGCGCGATTGAGCATGGTGGCTTCGCAACTGCTCGCCTTCGAACTGACGCAGACGGAAACAAACGCGCGGCGTGCGCTGGCCGCGGATCCGAGTCTCGGCGAGCCTTACATCATGCTCGGTTCGGTGGCGTTGCTGCGCGGTGAGTTGGCGGAAGCCCGCGCGTCTCTGGAGCGGGGTTTGTCACTGAGCCCTAATTCCGACGCCGGCCGAAACATCAACGGATTTCTGTTTTTGCGTTTGGGGCGACCGGATCTGGCCGTCGTCGAGATGGACGCCGCGCGACAACTCAATCCTCTCGCCGGAGGACTTATCGACACGTGGGGTCTGGCGCTGACGAGTCTCCAACGTTACGGCGACGCTGCGGATGCGTTTGAACGCGCGGCGCTGCTGTGGCCCGCGCCGGTGATTCGCGCCAACCACGCTCTCTCCCTCGCCAATCTGGGCCGAAACGATGCGGCGATCGAGCGTGCCAAGGTCGCGCTGGATCCCGCTGCCAGGCAGGGGTGGCCGGAGGGATTCAATTCGCTTTCCGATGGGATCGCGGCGTGGGCGCTGGCAAGGGCAGGGGAGTGTGACGAGGCCGAAGCGGTGGTGCGGCGGATAGTGGAGGGACCGGCCGAGCGACGTTTCAACGCGGGATTCGCGCTCGCGGTGTTGGGGCGACGCGACGAAGCCTTGATCCTGTGGCGTGGACTACCGCAGTTTGCCGTTTTCTTTTTGCTCGCGTTCCTCAGCGAAGATTCCGCGGTGCGGGACGATTTCCGGACGCGGGATCTGCTGGTTCACCTCAATGCGGTGCAAGCGTTTGAAACGCACATGCGAGTCTTGCGAGAGCGTGCGGTGAAGCCATGACCGCCGCGCTGAACAAGGCCGTCTTCCTATCCTACGCGTCGCAAGACGCGGAGGCCGCGACGCGCATCTGCGAGGCCCTTCCACCTTCGCCGAGCCTACGGCGGACAAGGCGCGCGCTGTCTCAACGATGAGCAACGAAAGCAAAGCTGTTTTCTTGAGTTACGCGTCACAGGATGCTGACGCAGCCAAACGTATTTGTGATGCGTTGAGACAAGCCGGGGTCGAGGTGTGGTTCGATCAGAGTGAACTCGTGGGCGGGGACCAGTGGGACGGGAAAATTCGCGGACAGATCGGTTCGTGTGCGCTGTTCGTGCCAATCATCTCCGCGAACACCCAGGCGCGGCTCGAGGGGTATTTCCGCCGCGAATGGAAGCAGGCCGCGGAACGCACCCGCGATATGGCGGACGAAAAGGCGTTCCTCCTGCCGGTCGTGATCGACGCGACCCGCGATACCGAGGCCAAGGTGCCGGCGGAGTTCAAAGCCGTGCAGTGGACGCGCCTGCCTGGTGGCGAGACGCCGCCGGCTTTCGCAGCGCGGGTGCAAAAGCTGTTGAGCGGACCTGAAGCTGTAGGAGGGGCTTTACGCCCCGATGTTTTGGAGGAATCGCAGTCCCG
>JANLQB010000182.1:0-1525 GCA_031367565.1 Verrucomicrobiota bacterium | reverse complement strand
GTCTCGATCCGCGAGCCTTCCACGCGCACGGAAAACGGCTGGGTGAGATCGAAGCCCGCTTTGATCTGATACGTGCCGCGCAGCCGGATTCGCTTTTTGCTGCCGAGCCATTCGTGCTCCATCTCGTGCTCCACCTGCGTTTCGCGCGAGACGACCGCGAGCTCCAGGACGGACTTCGTTTGCTCAAAAAATACGCGGTCTTTGATCGTGATGCGCGGCTGCAAATGCCCGAGTTCCGCGAAGGCTTTGCTCACGCGCGTCGCCGTCCTTTCCGGCCACGTTTCGATCCGGTAAAATATCCACGCGCTCAGGCCGGCGATGATCGCCACGATGGCGACGAGCACGAGCTTCCAGCTAAAGCGGGACCGGGGCGGCGGATCGAAAGACAGCGAACTCATTGCTTAAAACTAAGCCGCAACGTGGCATCGCCGCGCGGACATGGCGATCAGGTATTCTTCAGCGATTCGAGGTAAGCGAGTAGCGAGTTCAGCTCCGCGGGCGTGAAACCGTTCAGCAAACCTTCCGGCATCATCGAGGTTTCGCGCTTTCCGCGCTCCTTTAAGTCGCCCTTCTCAATCGTCACCGTCTGCCCCACCACGTTTCGCACGTCCACGGAATCGCCGCCTTCCCGCGTCACAAAGCCTTCGACGTGCTCGCCCTTTTTCGTATCGAACCACTGCGACTCGAATCCCTGTGCGATCTTCGCATTCGGCTTCAAGATCGACTCGGTGAGCGCGGCGCGGTCGTAGATTTTCGCGGCGGCGCTCAGGATCGGCCCTTTCGCCGGTTCATCCGCCGAGACCGTGTGACACGCGACGCAGCCCGCGCGCAGAAACATTTCTTTTCCCTGCGCCGCGTCTCCACCGCCTTTGTTCACGATGGCCGCGACCAGGTCGGGTGCCATCTCGCCGATGCGTTTCGCCATCGCCGCGGTGCTCGAGAGGCCGAGTTTTTGGTAGGCAAAAAGGGCGGCTTCCGCGACGGCGTTGTTCGGATCATTGAGCTTCGCCTTCACTTGCTCGCCGTAAGATTTTGCACTGGTCCGCGCGATCACCGCGAGCAGGCTGGCCGCAGTCTCGGGCTTGGCCCAGCCATCGCCGACCAGCGCTTCCGCGCGCTCTTTTTCGCGACCTTTCACCAGATTGCTCGTGGCCAGATTCACCAGAATCGTCTGTGCCAGAGTTCGCATCGCGGCGTCCGCGCCAGCAGCATGTTTTTCGAGAATTGGAAAATGTTTCGTCGCTTTCGGATCGTGAACAAAATCTTCAAACGCGGCGGTGAGCGCCGGATGAGGGATGTCGTGCCCGGCGAGCGGAGCGAGGGCGGCGAGGCCTGCGGAAAACTCGCGTTCCCACTCGCCGCTGCGCTGGAGCAAACGCAGCGCGTTCGCGCGAACTTCGGGCGCGTTTTTCTCATTGCTCGCGATGCCGCGGACGGCGGCGAGCAGATCATCCGGCAACCCAGGCTGCGATGCGCGCAGGGCCTCGATCGCCGCGAGGCGCGCGCCCGCATCGTCGCCGGCGGT
>JANLQB010000176.1:0-4489 GCA_031367565.1 Verrucomicrobiota bacterium | reverse complement strand
GATGTAGCGCTGGTTCGACTGGCGCAGGCGATCGACGAGGATGCGGCCGATGGCGACGAGGAATTTGAAGGCGGCGGTGGGATACACGCCGGCAAGTGCGGACACGGCGCCGAGGTCGATGCGGAGTAGCACGCAATGATCGAGCGCCTGCACATCTGCGGAGCGCGGGCCGCGATCGACGAGTGAGAGTTCGCCGAAAAAATCACCGGCTCGGAGCGTGGCGAGTTCGACGAATTTTCCCTCGTTGTGATGCACGACGCGCGCGCGTCCTTTCACGACGATGAACATGCACTCGCCGAGATCATCCTGCTTCACGATCACGTCGCCGGCGGGAGCTTCGCGTTGATCGAGCAACTCGATAAACTCGTCCATTTCGACGTCGCTGAATTCTTTAAAAAGTGGTTTATCGCGAAGCAGTTCGCGAATTTGGGCAGTGTTGCTCATGTCTGGGTGCGCTTTAGAGATGTTTGAGTAACAGGGGATTTTGAAAGCGGAAAGCAGAAAGCGGAAAGTTGAAATCAGGGTGCGCAGGCGTTTGCGCTTTCAGCTTTCAGCTTTCAGCTTTCAGCTTTCAGCTTTCAGCTTTTCCACAATGTCCGTCCATCCCAGCCGCCCTCGTCCACGCATCCGCATCATCGCGGAAACGGCGGACTGGCACGTGGTGGATCAGCCGCCGTATCTGGAGGCGCACCCGACCAAACCGGACGGGCGCTTCACACTTTGGGATGGGCTGCGCGAACTGCTCGCATATGAGATCGCGAACGGCGGGCAGGTTTCGCTCATCAATCGGCTCGACCGCGAGACGAGTGGGCTGACGCTGATCGCGACGCATCGCGAATCCGCGCGCGCTTTGCACATGGAGATGGAGCGGCGCGCTTTTGAAAAAGAGTATCTCGCGCTGGTCTGGGGCTGGCCGGAGGCGGACGCGTTTGAAGTCGATGCGCCGATCCTTCGGAAGGGTGAGCGGGAAATTTCACGGATTTATTTGCAGCGAATGGTTCACGCGGATGGCGCGGAGGCGGTGACTGGTTTTCGGGTGGAGAAACGATTTACGGATCGTGAAGGCGTGCGGTTTTCCCTCATCCGCGCGCTGCCGCAGACGGGCCGCACCCATCAGATCCGCGTCCACCTCTCGCACGTCGGGTTTCCGATCGTGGGGGATAAATTGTATGGGCCGAGCGAGGCGTGTTATCTCGAATTCATCGACACGGGCTGGACGACCGCGCTGGCCGGGCGACTGCTGCTTCCGAGGCACGCGCTGCATTCCACCGTGATGCGGCTGCCTGCCCGGCAACTCGCGTGGGAATCGGCGCTCGCGCCTGATCTCGCGACCTGGATGGGGGAGAATTTGCTCGCGGCGCGTTAGTTGCGCCGCGTATTAAAACATCCACATGAAGGTCCTCGCTAAGTGCCACAATTACACCGGCTGCGTTCGCGCGTATCGCGGCGATAAAATTGAACTTGAATCGGGCGTGCCGCTCGTCTGCCCGGAATGCGCCAAGCCCCTCGTCGTCATGCAGTCCGCGAATTCGTGGATGAAAACGACGCTGCTGCTTTCGCTCGGAGTCGTGCTGCTCGGTGGAGCGGTCGCGATTTTTGCCTATCCGTTGCTGAAAGGGAAAAGCGGTTCCAGCGGCGACGATGCACCGGCGGCGACGCCCGCACCGGGCGAAACGAAGACGCCTTCCATGAAACCGCCGGTCGTGAATGCGCCGCCCGCCGAGCCTCCGACGACGGCGGTGGCACCGACGAAGATCGACCTCGACGTGACCCTCGCGGAAAATAAATCCGTGAAGACGGAAGTGCTCACGCGCATCGACCTGATGCCGAACATTTCGCAGGGAAACAAAGACAAGCTCTACACGAGCGTGGAGCGCGCGCGGCAGATGGGAAAAGTCGTCACGGTGCCCTTCACCTCCGGCGGTTCTGCGGTGAAAGGCGAGGACACGGAGATTTTAAAAGCCACGCTCGAATCACCCGAGGTGAAAAAGATGCGCGACGATCCGACGCTCGTTTTCGTGATCCTCGGCTATGCGGACTCGAAAGGTGACGACAAGAAGAACATCGCCATTTCGCAAGGCCGCGCGGACAGCGTCTATGCCGTGATGAAGAACAAATGCGGCGTGCAAAATGTGATGCACGCCGTGGCGATGGGCAGCTCGAAGCTCCTCGACGTGCAGAATCTGGAGAAGAACCGGATCGTGGAAGTGTGGGCAGTGCTGCCGTGATCGGGGGAAAAGCTGAAAGGTGAAAGCTGAGTGGCGAAACCACTCCGGTTCTCTCAATTTTCAGCTTTCAGCTTTTAACTTTCAGCTTTTCCCCATGCCCTCCTACCTCGTCATCCAAAGCGGTCTGCCTCCGAAGGCGGTGGCGCTGCCGGCGTCGGGTTCGCTCGTCGCGGGCCGTGCGCCGGAGGTGGAGCTTCCACTTTCGCATGTGGAGATTTCGCGGAAACACTGCCAGTTCACCTGCAAAGGGGATGTCTGCACGGTCACGGATCTTGGAAGTGTTTCCGGCACTTCGATAAACGGAACGCGCATCACGGAAGCGGTCGCGCTAAAGCCCGGCGATCGGATTGCGATCGGGCCGGTGGTGCTCGCGTATGGCCTCGGTGAGCCTCCGCAAATGGATGAAGCGGCAAGCGCGGCGACGACGGCTCGCATGCTCGTCCTCGGGAAACCGGCGGATCGGATCGTGGTCGGGCGCGAGCTGGTGATCGGGCGCGATGCACGCGGAGACGTGGTGCTCAGCGATCCCGGCGTTTCGCGGCGGCACGCTTGCCTGCGGCCGGTCGCGGGCGGCGGCTGTGTGGTCGCGGATTTGAACAGCAGCGGCGGCTCGTTCATCAACGGGCTGCGCTTCGATGAACGCCAGCTCACGGTCGGCGATCGCCTGCAAATCGGCCCGTTCTTTTTTCAATACGACGGCGAATCGCTCGCGCTCGTGAACAACGCTTCCGGGGGTTCGCTGAGCGCCATCGGTGTCACGAATCGCACGCCGACGCTCACGATTCTCGATGACTTCACGTTCACGATTCCCGCGTCGCGTTTCGTCGGAATCATCGGGCCGAGCGGCGCGGGGAAATCGTCGCTCCTGCACGCCATCGCCGGGCTGCGACCGCCGACCGCGGGCGTCATCCTCGCCGATGGCGAAAACGTGTATCACTCGGGCTCCGCGCCGTCGTTCGGCTTTGTGCCGCAGGATGACATCGTGCATCCCGAACTGACCGTGATTCAGGCGCTGCGCTTCAGCGCCCTGCTGCGTTTGCCGCGGGCGACGCCGCGTTTGGAAATGGAGAAGCTGATCGCGCAAACGCTCGATCAACTCCGCCTCAGCCAGCGCGCGAACAATCCGATCACGCGACTCTCCGGCGGCCAGCGGAAACGCGTGAGCGTCGGCGTCGAGCTGCTTGCGAAACCGTCCGTCCTTTTTCTCGATGAGCCCACATCCGGCCTCGATCCCGCGACCGAGTTTCAACTCATGGAACTGCTGCGCGATCTCGCCGACACCGGCTGCACGATCGTCTGCACGACGCACGTCATGGAGAACGCGTATCTGATGGACCAGATGATGGTCCTCGTCGGCGGCTGCCTCGCTTTCCAGGGCTCGCCGCAGGAAGCGCGCGACTACTTCGACGTCACCAAACTCTCCGCGCTCTACGACCATCTCGACGAGCTGCCGGCGAAAACGTGGCAGCAAAATTTCCGCGATAAATTTCCCGAGCGCACCGCGCCCGGAGCCGAAGCCCGCACCCGCACTTCCCCACGCAGCAAACCGCGCCGTCGCTTCGCGCTGCCGATTTTGCTCATGCGCCAGTGGGCGATCTTGAGTTCGGATTGGCGCAACTTCGCCATCCTGCTCGGCCAGCCGATCATCATCGCCGCGCTCGTCTGCTGGGTCTCAAACGAACGCGCGCTCATCCTGTTTTTCGCGTATCTCGCCACGCTGTGGTTTGGCTGTAGCAATGCCGCGCAGGAGATCGTGAAAGAGATCGCGATTTACCGGCGCGAGCGGCTCATCGGCATCGGCGCGCACTCGTATCTGATCGCGAAGTTCCATTTCCTCATCGTCATTTCGTGCCTCCAGGCGTTCGTCATTTACGGCTGCGTGCTGTGGTTTGAAGGCGGACGCGATGGCTCCGTGTCGTGGCAAATCATGGCGCTCGTCGGCACCGCGCTCGCAGGCGTGGGCATCGGCACGGCGATCTCCGCGCTCGCGCGTTCGCTCATGCAGGCCGTCATGATCGTCCCGCTCATCCTCATCCCGCTCATCGTTTTCTCCGGCTACACCATCACCCCGGCGGATATGAAAGACTCATCGCCGAAAGCGTACGCCGTCGCGAAACTGATGCCGACTTTTTCTGCACAGACGGTGATGGACACGAGCTTCCTCTGGAAAAAGGAACTCGAAGGCGAACTCATGCGCGATCACGGCCAGTCACTGCGCAATCTCGATCCCGAGCGCGAACTGAGCACCGGCGACACTTACG
>JANLQB010000850.1:0-4790 GCA_031367565.1 Verrucomicrobiota bacterium | reverse complement strand
CCAAGGACGAGCAGCGGGATGATGATGAAATAGTGCTGATACTGATAGCGCGAGGGTGTGAAGCAACCGATGAGCGCGAACGGTAAAATCGCCGCGACGAGTGCGGTTCCGAAGAGTTTCTGGGTTCGGTTGCGAAAGAATCTCGAAGCTGGGACGACAGCGAACGCGATGAAGCCGAGGAAAAGCGGGAAGCTCGGAATGGCGACCTCTTTGAAGAAGAAGCGGAGTTTGCGCAGCGGGTGCATCGTCTTTCGGATGCGTTCGTTTTCAGGATCGAGGAGGCGCAGGCGCTGGAATTCGAAATTGCCGAAAAGGAATGGGTCGGTGTGCGCTGCGAGGTAGTAAAGAGAGGGCGCGAGTGCAGAGGTGGCGGTGGCGACGTAGATGGCTGCGATGATGGCGCGGCGGCGCATGGGCGCGGGGAAGAACCAGATGGAAAACCAGAGCGGGATAAGGATCGGAGCGACGGTGAGGCGGATTCCAGCGGCTAGGCCGGCGCTGATCGCGCTGGCGGTGGCGAGGGGGATGGAGTCTTGGCGCGCCGCTTTGACTTGGAGGATCGTGGCGAGAATGATGAGCAGGGCGGCGCTGTCATGATTCCACGCGCGACCCGTGGTGAAAAAGAAGAGAGGATCGAGGACCAGAAATAGTGCGACGGTGATGGCGGCGGCGATGCGGCAGCGAGTGAGGCCGAACGGCGGATGGTGCCAGCATTCCCGGAATATCAGTGCGGCGGTGCCGAAAGCGCACAGGACGGAGAAGCAGCGCGCAACTAGAAAGGGGTGGTCGAATACGCGAAACAAGGCTGCGTAGATGAAGACGAGGTTCGGGAGGTGGAAAAGCGGGAAGTCGCGGTAGGGCTGGAGGCTGTCTTGCGCGAGAAGCACGGCGGGGGCGATGAACTGATGCTCGTCGTGGTTGAGGTTTTTCGCCATGGACGAGGCGAAGAGGAATCCCAAGATGGTGATGAGAAAGAAGGCGATCCCCACCTTCGCTCCGAGCCGAGAGGGTGCGATCACGCTTTTGGGGGCGGATTTTTCAGATAGACCGAAAGAATCGCGACGTCCGCTGGGGTGACTCCACTGATCCTTCCCGCCTGGCCGAGCGTTTCCGGGCGGATTTTGGCCAGTTTTTGGCGGGATTCCGGGCGGAGGCTAGGCACCATGCTGAAGTCGATGTCGGCGGGAATGCGTTTGTCTTCGCGGAGGCGGAGTTTTTCGATGTCGATCTCCTGACGGGAGATGTAGCCGGCGTATTTGAATTCGACCTCTACCGCTTCCCAAAGTTGCTCTTGGAATCCGGCGCGAATGGATTCCGGCAGCGCGGCGGCCAGATTTTCCGGGCGTTTGAGCCATTGGTTGATGCGCATTCCGTCAAAAGCGGTGGACGTGCAGAATTTGCGGAGCCGGTCCAGCGTCTCGGTTTTTTCCTGAAAACGCTGCCAGCGATGGTCGTCAATGAGACCGGCTTCGCGAGCGAGCGTGGTCAGACGCAGATCGGCGTTGTCGTGTCGGAGGAGGAGGCGGTGCTCGGCTCGGCTGGTGAACATGCGGTACGGTTCGGGCGTTCCTTTCGTGACCAGATCGTCGATAAGGACGCCGAGATACGCATCCGAGCGGGAAAGTGTAAACGGCGGTTTACGCAATATCTTGAGTGCCGCGTTCGCTCCAGCCACAAGCCCTTGTGCTCCCGCCTCTTCGTAGCCCGATGTACCATTGATTTGGCCAGCGAAGTAAAGATGCGGGATGCGCTGTGTTTCGAGGGTGTGGAAAAGCTGAGTTGGCGGAAAATAGTCGTATTCGACGGCATACCCAGGCCGCATGATCTCGGCATCCTCCAGTCCGGCGATGGATCGGATGAATGCGTATTGCACTTCCATCGGGAGACTCGTGGAAACGCCGTTGACGTAATATTCCTCGGTGTGGCGACCTTCTGGCTCCAAGAAAATCTGGTGCTGATCCTTCTCGGAAAACTTCACCACTTTATCCTCGATCGAAGGGCAGTAGCGCGGACCGACTCCTTCGATGCGCCCGGTATACAATGGTGATTTATCGAGATTGGCGCGGATGAGGTCGTGGGTTTTCGGGTTCGTGTAAGTCGTCCAACATGGAAGCTGTTCCACATGGAACATCCCGGCATCCCAGTGATTCAGGGAAAAGATGTCGTGTCGCGACTTCGCCAGATATTCTGTCATAAACGTGAATGGCTGCGGTGGCTCGTCGCCCGTCTGCGGCTGGCACTTTGAAAAGTCGATAGTCTTTCCATGCAATCGGCAAGGAGTGCCGGTTTTGAAGCGGCCTACTTCAAAACCAAGCTGTTTTAGATTGTCGCTCAACCCGGAAACCGCATCCGCCATCCGGCCTCCCGGTTGATTTTGCAACCCGACATGGAGCAGGCCTCGCATGAAAGTTCCGGTCGTTACCACGATCGAGCGGCTGAGAATCCGGACACCGAGGCTCGTCTCGATTCCCGCTGCCCCATTTTCGTCCACCAAAATGCGATCGATGTTTCCCTGTTTTAGATCAAGGTGCGGCTGCCGCTCAATGGTCGCTTTAGCTCGAAATTGATAAGCCTTCTTGTCGCACTGCGCGCGGGGCGAGCGGACGCTCGGCCCTTTCTTCGCATTGAGCATGCGAAACTGAATGCTCGTCGCGTCCGTATTCAGAGCCATGGCGCCACCGAGCGCGTCAATCTCCCGGACCATCTGCCCTTTCGCCTGGCCTCCGATCGCCGGGTTGCAAGACATCTGCCCGATGGAGTCAAGATTCTGCGTCAGCATCAGCGTTTCGCAACCGAGCCGGGCGCTAGCGAGCGCGGCTTCGATCCCGGCGTGGCCAGCGCCGACGACGAGCACGTCATAGCGTTTTGGGTAAGTAAACACGGAGAATGTTCTACGTGGAACGTGGCTGATCCAGAATCCCAGCTTTAGCGCGCGGCAGGAGTTCGCGCAGGTTGGCGCAGTATTCGACTCCCTGTAGATTGACGGAGCGCACTTCCAAATCTTCGGAAAACTCCGCCAAAACTTGGCGGCAGGCCCCGCACGGTGTCACTGGCTCTTGCGAGTCCGCCACGATCACAATCCGCGAAAATTCCCGTTCGCCCGCTGCGACTGCGGTAAAAACCGCATTTCGCTCGGCGCAGCAGGTCAGCCCATACGACAGGTTTTCGACATTACATCCCGTGAAGACTTTTCCACTCCGCGTCTCCAAAGCGGCCCCGACTGCAAAGTGCGAATACGGTGCGTAAGCGGCAGAGCGCGCTTCGATGGCTTGATCGAGCAATTTGTCGGCCTTCATCCTTCTGATTATTCTCCTAAGCTATTTGTATCGAGCATCTTGTGACTTAATTATCAAACAAGTTTTTGCCGTTGCAATGTCGGCGGGAATCTTGAACGTTGAAATCTTGGTTACCCCAGCTCACAACTATTCAGGAAAACTCATCGCTGTCGAGGGTTTGGATGGCTCTGGAAAGTCCACCCAAATCTATCTCGTCAAGCGCTGGCTTGAATTGGAAGGCTACCGCGTCTTTTTCACAGAGTGGAATTCTTCGGTGCTCGTGAAGAAATCGACGACCAAAGGAAAAAAGCGACAACTCCTGACACCTACGACATTTAGCCTCATTCACTGCACGGATTTTGCGGATCGATACGACCGCCAAATCCTCCCCCTGCTCCGTGCCGGATACATCGTGCTGTGCGACCGTTATATCTTCACGGCGCTGGCTCGCGATGCGGTGCGCGGGGTCGATCGCGAGTGGGTTGAGCGGCTTTACAGTTTTGCGGTGCTCCCGGATATCACGATGTTTTTCCGCGTTCCGCTGGAAACTTCGCTCCAGCGCATTTTGGAAGGTCGCCCGCAATTGAAATACCATGAGGCCGGACTCGACATGGGCTGGAGCACCGATCCTTACGAGAGCTTTCGCATTTTTCAGGGGAAAATCCTCGCGCAATACGAGGCGATGATTGGGCCGTTTGATTTCACGGTGATCGACGCGTCGAAAGAGATCCACATCCAGCAGGCGGAAGTGAGAACTTTGATCGCGCAACGTATTGATCTCCCTGCGTTTAGGAGGCGACCAGAGTGAGCGTCGAGAAGACATTTTTCGGGCGGCGCCCGCCGGAAGTCCGCGATGCGAAATTTCCAGGTAAGCTCATCGTCATCGAAGGTGCGGACGGTTCGGGACGGTCCACCCAAATCTCGCAGCTCACGCATTGGCTGGAGGCAAATGGTTTCGCCGTCCGGCACATGGGTCTGCGGCGCTCGCATCTCGTGAGCGAGGAGTTGGAGGATGCGAAACAGGGAAACGTGCTCACGCACACGACGCTTTCGCTTTTCTACGCGACTGATTTTTTCGACCAGCTCGTTCACGATCTCATCCCCGCTCTGCGCGCCGGCTTCATCGTGCTCGCGGATCGCTACGTTTACACGCTGATGGCGCGCGATTTAGTGCGCGGTGCCGATTGCGACTGGACGCGGAATCTTTACAGCCCCGCGATCGTGCCCGATGCGGTTTTCTATTTCAAAGTAGGCGCAAGACCGCTCATTGAGCGCAATTTTCAGAAGAACTCGACCCTCGATTACTGGGAAAGCGGCATGGATCTTGGACTGTCGCGCGACATGTTCGATTCGTTCGTCCGCTATCAGCGCATGCTGCAAACAGAGTTCCAGCGGATGCACCAAGAGTATGATTTCCAGGTGCTGAATGGAAATCTGCGCATCGAGAATCTCCAGCGGCAGCTCCGCACGAAAATCGGCGCGATGCTCGGCATCGGCGCTGAGGAAGCGGCAGCC
>JANLQB010000169.1:0-5155 GCA_031367565.1 Verrucomicrobiota bacterium | reverse complement strand
GCGGAACTTTACGATCTCATCGCCACCACGCGCGGTCTGCGCGCAGGCGGGCTGCACGCTTACGACGGTCATCTCGACGGCAACGACTCCGCCGAATGCGAAGCCGCCTTCGCCCCCGTCGCAAAACTCCGCGCGCGACTCGGCAATGTCCCGCGCGTCGTCGCCGGAGGCTCGCCCACTTTCCCGACCCACGCGCGACGTGGCGACGTCGAGTGCAGTCCCGGCACCTGCGTTTTTTGGGACGCGGGCTACGCCAAAAAATGTCCCGCGCAGCCCTTCGTCCCCGCCACGCTGGTCCTCACACGAGTCGTCAGCAAACCCGGCAAAAACCGCCTCTGCCTCGATCTCGGCCACAAAGCCATCGCCAGCGAAATGCCGCACCCGCGCGTCATCTTTCCGCAACTTCCCGACGCCGTCGCCCTCACGCACAGCGAAGAACATCTCGTCCTCGAAACCGCGCGTGCGAGCGAGTTCCCCATCGGCACCGCGCTCTACGGAATCCCCTGGCACATCTGCCCCACCGTCGCCCTGCACGCGCAGGCGCTCGTCGTGGAAAATGGCCGCGTGCAAACCGCGTGGCCGATCACTGCCCGTTCGCGCGTCCTCGATTTGCCATGCTGATTTTCGACGCCCATCTCGACCTCTCGCTGAACGCCGTCGAATGGAACCGCGACCTCACGCGCCCCATCTCCGAAATCCGTAAACGCGAATCCGAAATGCGCGACCGCCCCGGTCGCGGAGTGAACACCGTCAGCCTTCCCGAAATGCGCCGCGGCGGCATCGGCCTCTGCGTCGCCACGCAACTCGCCCGCATCGACCTCAACGCCTTCAGCCCGCTGCCAGCCTGGAATTCGCAAGCGCAAGCCTGGGCCATGACGCAGGCCCAACTCGCGTGGTATCGCGCGATGGAAGAAGCTGGCGAGATGATCCAAATCCGCAACGCCACCGAGTTGGAAACGCATCTAACCAACTGGTCCGCCGCACCCGAAACGACGCCCATCGGTTACATTTTAAGTCTCGAAGGCGCAGACTCGCTCATCACCATCGGCCACCTCGAAGGCTCATATTCACAAGGTTTGCGCGCCATCGGCCCCGCCCACTACGGCCCCGGCGTGTATGCGCAGGGCACGGATACGACCGGCGGTTTTAACGCGCGCGGCAAAGACCTGCTCAAGGAAATCGACCGCCTCAGCATGATCCTCGATGTCACGCATCTCAGCGACCAATGCTTCGCCGAAGCGCTCGATCTTTTCAGCGGGCCGCTCTGGGCCAGCCATCACAATTCTCGCGCGCTCGTCCCAAATCAGCGGCAGCTCACCGACGAACAAATCAAACAGCTCATCGAGCGCGGAGCCGTCGTCGGCACGGCGCTCGATGCGTGGATGCTCGTGCCCGGCTGGATTCGCGGAAAGACCACGCCGCAATCCTCCGGCGTCACGCTCGACCACGTCGCCGATCACATCGACCACGTCTGCCAGCTCGCCGGGAACGCTCGCCATGCCGGAATCGGCAGCGACCTCGACGGTGCCTTCGGACGCGAGCAATCCCCCGGCGATCTCGACACCATCGCCGACCTCCCGCGCCTCGAAGACATCCTCGCGAAACGCGGCTATGCGCAGACCGACATCGAAAACATCGCGCACGGAAATTTCCTCCGCGCTTTACGAGAAGCGTGGCGGTGAATTTTCGGGGACTTTTTTGATATTGATCGCAGAAAAATCCATCACCCTTCGTATTGCGGACGTGAAGAGAAGTTCGCGAAGGCGGGACGCCTTCGCCGACGCTCGGGATGAGCGTGCTCCCCAGAACTAAACGCCCACCGCGATCCGCCGCACCACTTCCCCCGCCGCCGCGAAACCAAACGTCCCCGTCACAAAAGTCGCCGCGCCGAAGCCGCTCGCGCAGTCGAGCGCAAGGCTGTTTCCCGGCTCCTGCTCAGCGGAACAGGTCCCGTCCTTCCACGGATACATCGGCACCTCTGGCGAATAGACACACGGGATTCCGAAGGCCTCGCCCAGCCCACGCGGGAAGCCCATATCGCGGCGGAGTTTTCGGCGAACCTGGCGCAGTAGTTCATCGTGCTCGGTGTGCGAGAGGTCGGCAACGCGGACTTTGGTACACTCGCGTTTTCCACCCGCGCCGCCCATCGTGAGCACGGGCAATCCGCGTTCTCGGCAGCCGTTGATGATCAGGCATTTGTTCGTGAGCTTGTCCGTGGCATCGATGACGAAATCGAAACGCGGCTCCAGCAATCGCGCAGCGCTGCTCGCGGTAAAAAACTCGGACACGCGCTCGACGCGACAAGCCGGGTTAATCAACGCCACCCGCTCCGCGAGCACGGCGATTTTGGGCCTCCCGATCTGGCCGTCGAGCGCCGGGAGCTGGCGGTTGACGTTCGTGATGCACACATCGTCGAGGTCGATCAAAGTGAGCGCGCCGATGCCCGTCCGCGCGAGCGCTTCCACCGTCCAAGAACCTACCCCGCCCACGCCGATCACGCACACATTTGCGACGCGCAGGCGCTCCAGCCCGCTCGTTCCATAAAGCCTGGCGATGCCGCCAAAGCGCTGCGCGAAATCATCCATCGCCTACTCCGCCAGATACGCCTCGATCGCTTCCCGCGTGATCGTGTGCCGCGCGCCGCAGCGCCGGCAGCTCATGCGCAGGAGCGCGTCCAGGCCGAAGAGTCCATCCGGGTCCGCGCGCATCATTGGCGCCAGGACGGACATCATCCGCTCGTGCGAGCAGCCGCATTCCCAGCGGTAAAGGCGCGTTTCGAGAAGGCTTAAAGTTTCCGTCTGATCGAGCGCGTGGACGGCGGCATCGTCGAGCCCTTCCAGCCACGCGAGGTCACATTGTGGCTGCGCCGAAATCATCACGAAATCCTCCGGCCCCTGCCGGAAATAGCGCGCCGGACGCTGCTCGCTGCGTTCGTAATATTGCTCCACCGCACGGATCGGATCGGCCCCTTCGATCTCAATGTAACTTCGCCTCGGCTCCCCGCGCTCGCGCACACAATCGGCAAAGAACATGCTGCGACCGTCGTCCTTCACATCCTCCGTGAAAATCTGCCCGACCACCGTGCCGAGCCGGTTATCCCCCGCGACGAAAAGATTCAGCAGCGGCTCGTGAAAATGCAGCGTCCACGCCCACGATTCATTCCACGGACGCGACGCGCAATGCAGCGTCAGCGCGGCCAACGCCTCCTTCAGCATTCCATCGTGCCGCGGCACATGCTGGTAGCCGTGCTGTCCTTGGTGCAGGTAATAATCGACGTACATCTCCCCAAAGTCTGCGCGCGTGATCAGGGCATTCCGCCCGCGGACGAAATAAGATCGCACTTCGAGTCCCTGCGGATCGCTGACTGCCGTGTCGTCGCTCATTTCACCATCTCCCGGCCCAGCGCATTTACCACCGCACGCTTGAGTTCCAATGCGTCGATCGCGCCATCTTTTTCAAAGAGCACCTCGCCCTTTGGCCCGAGCAACATGGTGAAGGGAAGACCGCCCTGCCACTTCGGCTCGAACGCTTCCACAAGCGCGTTCTTGTCGTTGGAATTCCACAGCAGATTTTTCATCGACGCGTGCTGTTTCGTCAGAAATTTGAGCACCTCCGCTTTTTCATCCGGGTAGTTCGCGGAGACGGTCACGAACTCAAATTCACGCCCGCGATACATGCGAAAAATTTCCACGAGATCGGGAAACTCCGCGACACACGGCCCGCACCACGTCGCCCAGAAATTCACCAGCCGAACCTTGCCGCTTCCTTCGCGCAACGCCTTGATCGCCGCCGCATCCGCCAGGCCCACGCTCACCGGTTCCGCGTCCGCCTTTTCCAGCCAAGTCTTCACTTGATCGGCCTTCCCGGCCCATTTGATCGAGCAGCCGAAAACGCGCGTCTGCGCGACCACGGGCTGTTTTCCGGCCAGCAAAGCGTCGAGTGCGTTGCGCAAATCCTGCACCTTCAGCAGCGACTCGCGCTCCGCGTCGTCGATGCGGCCCGCGTAACGCAGCTTCCGCTCGGCATCGAAAACAAACGCGTGCGGCGTCGCCACCGGCCCATAGGCGCGCGAGACGATTTCCGTGTCGCCGTCGTAGAGAAAAGGAAAGTTAAACGCCTGGTCCTTGGCGCGGAGTTTCATGTCCTCGAAGGAATCGCCGAGGTCGGAGTAGCCGAGTTCATCAAGCCGCACGGACTTCGGATCATTCGGCGAAATCGCGACGACGCTCACGCCCTTCGCCTGGTAATCCTCGACGATCTTTTTCAGTCGCTCCTCATAAGACTGCGCGGTCGGGCAATGCGTGCAGGTAAAGACGACGACGAAGACTTTCGCCGCGGCAAAATCCGCGAGCGCCCAATCGCGGCCATCGACGCCGGGCAGCTTGAAATCCGGCGCGGCGGCCCCGATCGCGAGCGTCTCCGTTTTTACATCCGCGGCAAATGCGGTGAGCGAAAGGGCCGCGAGCGCGGCAAAAAAGACAGGAGTTTTCATGGCGGCGACAACGCAATGGCAACGCGCTGCGTTGTCAATGCCGGGTCAAGTGATCGCTTCTCCGGCCGCTTTGCCGAGCGCTTTCCACTCGGCGTAGTTTTCCTCGCCGGTCGATTTTTTTAGGAGCGCCCCATAAATCTGCGTGAAATCCGAGGTGAAAAGGGTGCGCGCGACGCTGGAGCTTTTCGGGTTCGCGTAATACTGGTCGAATAGCTTCCAGCTCTTCGCGATCGTGCCCGGGATTCCCATTTCGGAGGCGAGTTTCACGATCTTTTCGATCAGTAATTTTCTCCGGGATGTCGGCATCCCCATGGCACATGGCCTGCTATTTAAGGAGAGCTAACAAAACAAAACACTATGGCAGGAATACAACTCGCTGGTTTGGCCTCTGGCCTTGATTGGCGGAGCCTTGTCGATCAATTAATGAAGGCCGAGCGGGCGCCTCAGGATCGACTTCGTTCCGAAAAAGCCTTCGGTGCGCAAAAGAGCAGTGCGCTCGAAAATCTCTCAACGCAGCTCACAGCGCTGCGGGATTCCATCAAATCGCTATCGGGAGACAGCGGGAATGTTTTCGCCAATCGCTCGGCGAAACTCGCGAATGCGACCAGCACCTGGAGCGTGGCCGCGAGTCCCGAAGCCGAGACAGGCAGCTACCAAATCCAA
>JANLQB010000141.1:0-2251 GCA_031367565.1 Verrucomicrobiota bacterium | reverse complement strand
TCGCGGGGGCGGCGGTGCTGGGGTTGGGGCTTCCTTTGAAGTGGCATCGGTGGGTTTGGCGGCAGCGGCGGTTGGAGGATGCGGCCCGGTTATTGCGGCAGAAGTTTCCACGACTTGGCGATCAATTGCTCGGCATTGTGGAACTGGCACGGATGGATCATGCGACGACGGGGCGCAGTGAACGGCTCGTAGAGGCGGCGATGGCGCAGGCGGCGGACGCGGTGGTGGATAAGGATTTTACGGATGCGGTGCCGGCGGCGCGGCATCGGCATTGGGGCTGGGCGGCGGCGGGGGCGATGGCGGTGATCGTGGTGGCGTTTTCGCTGGTGAATGATGCGGCTCGGAATGCTTTGGCGCGGTGGATTATGCCTTGGAAAAATGTGGAGCGTTACACTTTCGCGCGGGTGGAAAAGCTGCCGGAGCGGCTGGTGGTGCCGTATGCGGAGGCGTTTGAATTTCCGGTGAAATTGGCGGCGGATACGCGGCGTTCGCCGGATCGCGGGTCGGCGGAGTTGGCGAAACAACCGGGCGTTTCGGTGGAGCTGAAAGACGGTGCTTACGCCTTCAAATTTCCGCCGCAGAAAGAGGACACGAAGCTTTCGCTCGTGGTCGGCGATGTGCGGGAGGAGATCGCGGTGCAGCCGCGCACGCGGCCAGACCTAGCGGATTTTGCGGTGCGGTTGCGGCTGCCGGATTATCTCGGGTATCAGACGGAGCTGCGGCAGGAATTGCGTGGGAGTTCGGTGAGTATCTTGCGCGGGGCGCAGGCGGCGTTTGAGGCGAAGGCGAGTCGTGCGCTGGCGAGTGCGGAACTCGATGGACGCGCTGAAACAGTCGATGGCGACAAGGTGGTGACGGCGTTTGCGCCGGTCGCGGAGGATGCGGCGCGGACTTTTAACTGGAAGGATTTGGACGGGCTTTCGCCGCGTGATCCGCTGGTTTTGAAAGTGCGCGCGGTTGAGGATGAAGCGCCGAAGATTTTGGCGCGGCGCGAGTCGTTGGAGCAAGTGGTGTTGGATTCGGAAGTGGTGACTTTCGATCTCGTGGTAAGCGACGATTTCGGCGTGAAGCGCGTGGGTCTCGAATGGACGGGCAGCGATGATGGGCGGACGCCGACGCATGGCGAGAAGGTCGCGGCGGCGGGGGCGAACGAGAAAAAGGAGATGACGGTGGGCGCGACTTTTTGCGCGACGCGGGAGGGCGTGGCCCCGCAGACGATTGAGGTCCGGGCTTGGGCGGAAGATTATTTGCCGGAGCGGAAGCGGGCGCATTCGGCTTCGTTTGTTTTGCAGATTTTGAACAAAACGGATCACGCGCTGTGGCTGACGCAGCAGTTTGGGCGGTGGCTGGAAGTGGCGAAGGAAAGTTATGAGCGTGAGCAGCAGCTTCATCAGACGAACAAGGAACTGCGCGCGCTGGCGGCGGAGGAACTGGATCGGCCGGAAAACCGGCGGCGTGTTTCGCAGCAGGCGACTGCTGAGAATGCGAATGCGGCGCGGCTGGATGCGCTGAACTCAGCGGGCCGGCGGCTGGTGGAGCAGGCGACAAAGAATGATGAGTTCGACGCGAAGCGGCTGGAGTCGTGGGCGACGATGTTGCAATCGCTGAAGGACATCGCGGCGAATCGAATGCCGGGCGTTTCGGATTTGCTGAAACAAAGCGCGAGTGCGGCGAGCGGAAAACTCGCGAGCGCGAAGCCGGGTCAGAGTGGTTCGCCTTCGGCGAAATCGGACCATCAAAAGCCGGGCGAAGATGAAGCGCAGGCTGGTCAGCCGAAAGAAAGCGCACCGAGTATCAAGCAGGGCGATCCGATGGCGAGTGTGCCGAAGGCGGGAGCGCCGGTCGATCCGAACGCTCCGCCGAAGCCTGCGGCTCCGAGTATTCAGGATAACGAGAAAGGCTACCTCGCGACGGCGGAACCGAAGCCCGCCGATCCGAATGCTCCGCCGAAACCTGCGGGCACGAGCAAGCTCGGGCTGCCTTCGACGACGCTCGCAGCCGCGCCGAATCAGAAGCAGGAAGAGCCCTCGCCTGCGCAATCACCGGCGCAGGAGAAAATGGATTCGGCGATTGATCAGCAGAAGGATTTGCTGGCGGAGTTTGCGAAGGTTTCCGATCAGCTCAGCGACATCCTCGCGAGCCTGGAGGCCAGCACGTTTGTGAAGCGCTTCAAGGCAGCTTCGCGGCAGCAGATGAAAATCGCGTCGAACATCAGCGAGAAGACGCTGGATGCTTTCGGCATTGAGCGGGA
>JANLQB010000135.1:0-2217 GCA_031367565.1 Verrucomicrobiota bacterium | reverse complement strand
CCTTTCCATCCGCCGCCCCGCCGATGGGTCGCTCGCCATGTTTCACCCCATCGAAAACCGATTTGATCCGATAGTATTCCTCCTGCGGAATCGGGTCGAATTTGTGCGAATGGCAACGCGCGCAATTCACCGTGAGCCCGAGAAATGTCTGCCCGACGACGGCGATCAAATCCTCCATTTCCTCCTCCCTCGTGATCATTTTCTGCGTCTCGTTTTTCTGAATGTTCCCCGCCTGATCGTAGGCGCCGCAGACGAGGAGGCTCGTGCCGATGACCCCATCGCGCGTCACCGGCTCGATCGCATCGCCGGCGATTTGCTCCTTCATAAAAAGGTCGTAAGGCTTGTCGTCGTTGAAACTCCTGATGACGTAATCGCGGTAGTGCCACGCGTTGTCGCGCGGGTGATCGTATTCAAAACCCTGGCTCTCCGTGTAACGCACCACATCGAGCCAGTGCCGGCCCCAGCGTTCACCGTAGCGGGGAGACGCGAGCAGCGTGTCCACGAGCGTCTCATAGGTCGCATGAGACCCATGGATCTCATGGGACGCTTTACTGACGAAGGCTTCCAATTCCGCGGGCGTTGGAGGGAGACCGAGCAGATCGAAAAAAATGCGCCGGACGAGCGTGCGCGCGTCCGCCTCGGGCGAAAGCGCGAGCCCTTTCTCCGCGAGCTTTGCGGTGACGAATGCGTCGATCGGATTCGCGTCCGTTGCCGTCGCCGCGCGGATTTTTTGAAAGGCCCAATGCTCGCTGCGAGCGGCCTTCCCGTCGTCCGGCCAGTTCGCGCCTTGATCGATCCACGCGCGCAGTAGTCCGATCTGTTCCGCGGTCAGCCGCTCGCCTTTCGGCGGCATCACCTTGTCCTCATCGAGCCCCGCTACGAGATGAATGAGAAGGCTCTCCGCGCTCTTCTCCGGCTCGATCGCTTTCCCTTCGTCGCCGCCCTTCATCGCTGCCGCCTTCACATCGAGCCGCAGCCCGCCCTTCTGCTTTTCCGGGCCGTGACATTTCACACAGCGATCCGCGAAGAGCGGCTGAATATCGCGCGCGAAATCGGCGGTGGTTTTCGCCGGGGCAGGCAGTGATGAAACATCGACCGCCGCAACGGCGAACGACGATACCGCGAATCCCATCAACGCCGCGAAACGCGCCCGGCAGGACGTATTTACATTCTTGTTTGGGGGCATCGGTTTCACGGTCGGTTTGCTTGCTCCGAGAACACCAGAATCTCGCTCAGGAATTAGTCGGCCAGTGCGGTGAAGTTCATCCTCCGCCCGAGATCGTTTTCCACCGCTGACGCGGTCAGTGCGAATCGAAGAGCACGGGCTGGTTGTCTTGCGCAGCCAGCAGGTTCGCGCGGTGGGCGCGGCGCTCCATGATGAATTTGTCGATGGTCGGATCGACGGGCACGGGGTAGTCGCCGTTGAAGCACGCGAGGCAGAAATTTTTCTCCTCTTTGCCCGTCGCTGTCACCATGCCTTCGACATCGAGATAGCCGATGGAATCCGCTCCGAGGTAGTCGCGGATTTGATCGAGCGTGTGCTGGTTCGCGATGAGCTTTTCAGGATCGGGAAAGTCGATGCCGTAGTGGCAGGCGTGCTTGTGCGGCGGGCAGGAAATCCGCATGTGGACTTCCTTCGCGCCGGCCTCGCGCAGATTGACGACGCGCGCGCGGGCGGTCGTGCCCCGCACGATGCTGTCATCGACGACGACGACGCGCTTTCCATACACGGCCTCTTTGATGAGGTTCAGTTTCACGCGCACGTTGAAGTCGCGGATGAGCTGCGTCGGCTGGAGGAAGGTGCGGCCGATGTAGTGATTTCGTACGAAGGCGTGGTTGTATTGGATGCCGAGTTCTTCGGCGAAGCCGAGCGCGGCGTAATTGCCGGAGTCAGGAACAGGCACGACGAGGTCGGCATCGACGGGGTGCAGCCGGGCGAGTTCGCGGCCCATCGCGGTGCGGACTTTGGCGACGTTGATGTCGTCGATGATCGAGTCGGGCCGCGCGAAATAGACATACTCGAACATGCAGAACGCGCGCTTTTCGCGGTTAAACGGGAACTCGGAGCGAATGCCATTTTCGTCGATGATGACGACTTCGCCCGGTTCGAGTTCGCGGACGAATTCGGCGTGGATGAGATCGAACGCGCACGTTTCCGAAGAGAGCACCCAAGCGCCATCCAGCTTGCCGAGCGCGAGCGGGCGGAAGCCGAAGGGA
>JANLQB010000100.1:0-2001 GCA_031367565.1 Verrucomicrobiota bacterium | reverse complement strand
CTTCCACCCCGCTCGACCAGCACAATGTCGAGATTCACGAGAACCGTGAATCGTGGAAGGCCAAGCCGCTGCTGCGCGAAGTGTACGCGCATTTTTACCGAATGATCCGCGACCGGTTGCCGCGTGAGCGGAAGGGCGCGGTGATCGAGATCGGGTCGGGGATGGGGAATATCAAAGAGTGGATTCCTGAGTGCGTGACGACGGATCTCTTCCCAAATCCGTGGCTGGATCGCGTGGAAAGTGTGTACCGCCTGAGCTGCGCGGATGGGTCGGCGAGTGCGTTTGTGTTGTTCGATGTGTTTCATCATTTGCGGCATCCGGGCGCGGCGCTCGGGGAGATGCGGCGGGCCTTGGAAAAGGGCGGGCGCGTAATTCTGCTCGAGCCGGATATGGGCGCGCTCGGACGGCTGATTTTTGGGAAGTTTCATCACGAGCCGATCGCGCTCGACGACAAAATCGAGTGGGACGCTCCCGTCGGCTGGAATCCTGAAGAGCACGGCTACTACGCGGCGCAGGGGAATGCTTCGCGCGCTTTTGTGGATGGGGAATTGCGGGAAAAACTCACCGGCTGGCGCATCGTGGAAGTGAAACGAATGCCGGCGTTTTCCTACATCGGCAGCGGTGGATTTCGCGGGCCGCAGCTTTATCCGCGCTTCGCGCTGCCGCTCGTGCGTGGGGTCGAAAATGTTTTCGCGCTGCTGCCAGGCGTCTTCTCCACCCGGCTGCTCGTCGTCCTCGAACGTCATGACTGAACTCCCCGTCCTCACCCGCGAGCAGATCGAACGCACGCGCGCTTTCTACGCCAACGAGTCGGTCGAGCGCACGCCATCCGGGCATCAATACCAGGAATTGCTCGCGCATTATTACCGGCTGCTGATTCCCGAGGATGCCACCGTGTTGGAGATCGGCTGCGGTGCGGGGGAGCTGCTGAGCCTGCTGCCAAATCGTCGTGTGACCGGCGTGGACCTTTCCGCAAAGCACCTCGACGCCGCCCGCGTCGCCGTGCCGCATGGCGTTTTCCAGGTGCAGGCGGGCGAGGAACTCGCGGTCGGGGGCGCGTTCGATTTCATCATCATTTCCGAGACGGTGAATCTCGCCGCCGACGTGCAGCGCATCTTCGAGCGGGCGCTCTCGGTGTCGCATCCGGGCACGCGGCTGATCTGCAATTTCTACAGCGCACTGTGGCGGCCCATTTTAAAACTCGCCACGATGATGGGCTTGCGCGGACGCGCGCCGCAGGGGAACTGGCTCGATCGTAGCGATGTAAAAAACATGCTCGAACTCGCGAATTGGGAGCCGCTGAAATTTCAAGCGCGCGTGCTGTGCCCGATTGAGATTCCGTTCGTGAGCACGTTGCTAAATCGCTGGCTCGCGCCGCTGCTGCCTTGGCTGTGCCTTACTTCGTTTGGCATCGCGCGACCTCGTCCGCCGCGGCAACGCGAGCGCGAATACACGGTGTCCGTGGTCGTTCCGGCGCGGAATGAATCGGGCAACATCGAGAACATCGTGCGCCGCACGCCGGACCTCGGCGCGGGGACGGAGCTGGTTTTCATTGAAGGAAATTCGACCGACGATACGTGGGCCAAGATCCAGGAAGTCGCGGCGGCGCATCCGGGGCGGAACATTAAGACGATGCGTCAGACCGGGAAGGGAAAGGGGAACGCGGTGCGCGAGGCGTTCGCGGTTTGCACGGGCGACATCCTGATGATTTTGGACGCCGACCTCACGATGCCCGCCGAGGAATTGCCGAAGTTTTACGAAGTCGTCGCGTCGCGCCACGGCGAGTTTGCGAACGGCGTGCGGCTCGTTTATCCGATGGAATCGGAGGCGATGCAGTTTGCGAATCTGTGCGCGAACAAAGCGTTCGGGATCATCTTTAGCTGGCTGCTCGTGCAGCCGGTGAAGGACACGCTGTGCGGGACGAAGGCGCTCTTCCGCGCGGACTACGAGCGGCTGGCGAAACAGCGCGCGTATTTCGGCGACTTCGATCCGTTCGGGGAT
>JANLQB010000042.1:0-2633 GCA_031367565.1 Verrucomicrobiota bacterium | reverse complement strand
CCTTTTTCCCGACCACCTCACCGCCGATCTGCGCAATGAGCCGCGTGCCAAGCACGAGCGGCGTCGAGCCGTAGCCGAAGAACGCGGGACGCGTCGCGAACTCTCTCGCGAGATCGTGTTCCCAGAGAACTTTCCCACTCGCGAGATCAAGCGCGTGAAGCTGCCCGGAAATGCCGAAAGTAAACACGCGCCCGTCGGCGATCACGGGACTCGTGCGAGGTCCCGTGCTGCCGCCGTAGCGCGGACGATACGGCGCGGCGTAGTCGAATTTCCAAACCGGTTTCCCGGTTTCCGCACCGAGGCATTCCACGACTTCGTGCTCTTCGACGCGGTTAAAAATCACGAGCTTTTCGCCCAGGATCGCCGGCCCGCCAAATCCCCCGCCCTTCGCGACCTCCCACAAAATGCGCGGTCCCGCTTTGGGCAACTCGTGCAGCAAATGCGTCTCCGGCGAAGTCGCATTATCCGCCGGCCCGAGCAGGCGTGGCCAGTCGGCAGCTAGCGCGGAAGTCGAGAAAACAGCGAAAACGATCGAGAGAAGAATCCGAGGGCGGACCACTCGACCCGAGTGCCGTTCGCAGCGACCCGCTACGGACACCGTTGGAGTTTTCGTGATTCGAACACTGCAACGGATCGTCCGAATGCTCACAATTCTTTCGGCGAGTCGCCGAAAGCGGCACGCGGGCCGCAGGCTCCACCCATTCGGACTCCGCCTCACGCGGCCACCCCGACGGGCGCGCGGCCATGCGCCAGTGGCGCGGGCAGTTCCGCAAACTCCCCAATCGCGCCGAACAAATCCTCGTAACTCTTCTCGAACAAATCCCCGATCAGACAGTCCGTGAGCCCGGCGCGGAGGTGCGGGTGCGCTTTGATCACCTGACCGAAACTGAACTCCGGATCGTAAAACGCGTAAACCAGCTTCCGCATGTTCTCGATACCCGTGCAGAGCTTCTCGCCGTAATCGGCAAAGCGCGCCGCACTGGTGTCACCCGAAGCCAACGCACCCTCCACCGCATCCGCCGCCATCTCGCCGCTCTTCAGCGCGAGATAGACGCCGCTCGAAAACACCGGATCCAAAAACGCAAACGCATCCCCCGCGAGCAACAACCCATCCGCCGCGCAATACCGCGACCGATACGAAAACTCGCTCGTCACCCAATATTCCCCGAACTGCTCGCCGATGCTGAGGTGATCTTTGATCCACACATTCCGCCCGATCTCGCGGCACATGATTTCCGCCGGATCTTTCGATTCCGAAAACAGGTAATCTTTTTCCGCGACGATGCCGACACTCACGATGTCGTTCTTTAGCGGGATGTACCAAAACCAGCCACGCTCCGGCAGATACGCGACCGTCGTATTTCCCTCATCGATGCCCGGATCACGCTTTGCGCCGCGAAAATACGTCCAGATCGAAAGCTTGTTCAGCATCGGATCGCGCAAGCGCCAGCCTTCCTTCGCCGTCGCCACCTGCTCGCGGCCCGAGCAGTCGATCGTCATCGGCGCGAACACTTCATACGCCACGCCATCCCGCCCGACCGCCTCGACCCCGACCGTCCGCCCGCTGTCGTCCTTGATCGTTCGCGTCACGCGCGTTTGCTCGCGCACTTCCGCGCCTTTCGCGCGCGCATTTTTCAGCAGCATCACGTCGAACTCCGCGCGTTCCACCTGCCACGTCGTCGCGCTCGGATGATCGTAGTGCTGGAAAAAATAAAACGGCTGCGACTGCCGCCCGTCCGCCGTCACGAACTGCACGCTGCTTTTTTTCGTGTAACCGATGCGCTCCATCTCGCCGAGCACGCCGAGCCGATTGAGCGTGAACCAGCAGAACGGCATCAACGATTCGCCGATGTGGTAGCGCGGGAATTTCTCCTTCTCGATCACCAGAACATTGCGCCCTTTTTCCGCCAGCAAAGCCGCCGCAGTCGTGCCCGCAGGGCCCGCGCCGATGATGATCACGTCGAATTGCGATGGTTCGTTCATGAGTTTGCGAGATGTTTACGATTCGGTGTTTCCCAGCGGACGCAGGACTTCGACGATGCGCGCCAGCGTCTCGCCTTCCGCACCCAGCAACACGTTGCAGCGCCCATAGAGTTCGTGCGGCTCGCTGGTCTGAAAAAGCGCATTCATCTCCGAGTCCGGCGCGAGCTTGATGAAAGCGCGCGGCTCGCTCCGATAGCGAAGACCGGCACGATTCAACAGCCCCCCAAGCGGCAATCGGCCTTCGAGAATCTGCGCGCGCAGTTCCGGTGCGAAAGCATCGAGATGAATTTCGATCGCGCCATACTCGACCGGCAATCCACTGTCCTTCGCGCACAGCAGCACCTCGCGGCGATACGCATCGCCGTCTTCCTCGCGATGGAGCACGCGCAGCGTCATCGGCGCATTGTGGAACTCCTCCAGCCGCGAAGTCATGTCGCCGCGATGAACGAGCAGCGCGCGATACGGCTCCGGCACCGCCGCGCCATCGAGGATTTCGTGAGGCGGCAGCGGGTGGCCATCACGCTCGCAGAAGCGGGAAAGCGGATAGAGCAGGTCGGCGGCGGCGATCACGAGTAGCGGGCGTTTTGGTGCTGGGGGAGGAAGAACGCGTGCAGGATCACGTCGATCTTCAGAAGCGCGGAGCGGTCGAG
>JANLQB010001001.1:0-1697 GCA_031367565.1 Verrucomicrobiota bacterium | reverse complement strand
ATTAGTCGCGCTGAGTTCCTTGTTCTCGACCGTCAGCCGTTTGTTGTCCTCTTCGAGTTGCTTAAGCGATTTCAGGCCCGCCTTCATCTCCGTGTATTTGCGGTCGAGCGACGAGCCCTGCCGGAGAAAAGGCGAGATCATTCCCAAAAAGCCGGACTGCAAACGCTGCGTCGTGTGCCCCTGCCCCATCACGATAAAGGTGATGATGACGAGGATCACGAACGCCGCCACCGCCACGATGTGCATTTTCTGCTTCATCAGGATGAAGGTCGAAGGGCGAGGGGCGAGGGGCGAAGGAACGGAGGCTGCATCCGCACAGAAGCCTTCGACGCTCGGCCTTCGACCTTCGACTTTCCTCCGTCGCTCATGTCGCGCGGATTAGTTGAATCGCGAATCGCTTGTCGCCACCTGACGCAGGAATTTGATCTCGCTGAGCGCGCGGCCGGTTCCTTCGGCGACAGCGCTGAGCGGATCCTCCGCGATATGCACGGGGAGTCCTGTTTCTTCGGTGAGCAAACGATCGAGTCCGCGCAAAAGCGCCCCGCCGCCCGCGAGGACCAACCCACGGTCAACAAGGTCAGCGGAAAGTTCGGGCGGGCAGCGTTCGAGGGTCACGCGAACCGAATCGACGATCGTCGAAATCGGCTCTAGCAACGCCTCGCGCACTTCCTGCGAGGTAATGGTTAAAGTCTTCGGAAGTCCCGCCACGAGATCGCGCCCCTTTACTTCCATCGTGGTCTCTTTTTCGATCGGATACGCGGAGCCAATCTTGATTTTGATGTCCTCCGCCGTGCGCTCGCCGATCATCAAATTGTAAGCGCGTTTCATATACTGAATGATCGCCTCATCCAGTTCATCGCCCGCCACCCGCACGCTGCGCGAAAAGACGATGCCACTCAGCGAAATCAGCGCGACCTCCGTCGTGCCACCGCCGATGTCGATGATCATGTTTCCCGCCGCATCCTGCACCGGCAACCCGCACCCAATCGCCGCCGCCATCGGCTCCTCGATCAGATGAACCTCACGCGCTCCCGCGTGCAGCGCGGACTCCTTCACCGCCCGTTTTTCGACTTCCGTAATGCCGCTCGGCACCGCGATCACGACCCGTGGCCGTGGCCGGAAAAACGTGCGTTTCCCGTGTACTTTTTGGATGAAATGCCGAAGCATCGCCTCCGTGATCTCGAAGTCCGCAATGACCCCGTCTTTCAACGGACGAATCGCGATGATATTTCCCGGCGTGCGCCCCAGCATTCGCTTCGCCTCATCGCCCACCGCGAGCACCTTGCTCGTCCCCGCCTGCACTGCCACCACCGACGGCTCGCGCAGCACGATCCCGTGATCTTTCACATAAACGAGCGTATTTGCCGTACCTAAGTCGATGCCGATGTCGTTTGAAAACAGGCCGAATAATCCATTAAACATTCCGAAGTTTCTAAAAGGTAAAAAGTTGCGTTGGCTTTCGCGATCCAGAAGAAGCTACACCGGATAACTCATCGACCGGTGTTTTTATTTGGCCACTTCTCGCCCGAAAAGGCTGCACAAATAGGCGGGCGTCATACTGGCCGTAAAGCGAAATCGCAGCCTTTTCCTGATTGTCTGACAGCAGAAGGTTCAACGCGGACTACATCGGCGTACCAGATGAAATCGGCGGGATTGGCAGACCAGCGCCAGTTCGTCATTGGTCTGCCCGGTGAATC
>JANLQB010000836.1:0-4096 GCA_031367565.1 Verrucomicrobiota bacterium | reverse complement strand
GTTTCATCATGTAGCGCAGGGTTGCGAGTCACGAGCCACCCTAGGATTGCGATGACAGTTCGTCGCAACCCTGAAGGGGTTGAAGCGATGGTGCGAGGGATACAACCCCTTCAGGGTTTGACCCGCTTTTGGACGGTAACCCAGGGTAGCTTGTGCCTCGCAACCCCGGGCTGAAGGATTGAGCGCCTTCGGTGCTCCATGCTTTCGAGCATCGCGAGTTTAGAAATCGTGAAATACGACTTCTACAGTCAAACGGCGTGAACGGCGGCATGGCATGGGCGTCCCGCCCATGAAGTCATGGGCAAGATGCCCATGCCACTTTTCATTTCCGACAGTCGAACTGTGAAAATCGTATAATACTAACTTTCAGAGACAACCGAACGGAGAGGATGACCCACGACTTTTTTCACGGTCTCCCAGGGCTTGCTTGCAAACCGTAGAGCGCTCCGGCGGGATTTCACGCCGGGGCGCTATATTTTTGCCACGATCAGCCGATGGCGAGACCGTGGGTTCCCAAACTCCCAATGTCCTGGAATAGCTAACCATAACCAGCGGCTACTTGATCAACTGCTCCAGCGCCGGGTCGGGCTCGGCCCCTAGTTCGATAGCTTTTTTGTAGTGGAAGCGGGCTTTCTCCTTGTTGGGCGGCTGCTGGGTGGCGAAGACGACGGCGAGATTGAAGTGGGCGTCGGCGTATTTCGGGTCGAAGCCGACGGCGGTTTCGAGGGATTTTTGCGCGGCTTCCTGCCAGCCTTTCTGGCTGGCGGTGATGCCGAGGTAGTTGTGCGCGGTGGCGTTTTTTGGGTTGATGGCGAGCGCCTTGGTAAGCTCGTTCACGGCGTCGTCGTATTTGCCTTCGCTGTAATAAACGATGCCGAGCGTGCAGCGCGAGAAGGCGTCTTCGGGCGCGATAGCGATGGCTTTTTTGAAGGACTCTTCCGCGAGTTTTAGTTTTTGTCCGCGGAAGCGCACGACGCCGAGATTGGAGAGGATGTAGAGGTTGTTGGGCGCTTTCTGGAGGATGCGTTCGTAGATTTTTTCGGCGTCGCGGTAGTTACCTTTGTCGAAGTAATCTTTCGCTTCGCGGGCTTGCGAGAGTAGCTCTGGCGGGACGGCGGGCGTGCCGGAATCGGGCGCCACCATGTTCTCCGCCGTGGTGCCGGCACCGTTGCCACTTCCCTGCGCTTTGGTCGGGCCGGTGCCGGGCGTTCCGCCGGGGATGTTGGTGGAAGGGTCCGCGCCTTTTTCGGTGGATGCCGTGGGAGCCGGCGGCGCGTCCGCTTTCGGATCGTTGGCTTTTGTCGGAAGCTCACCATCGATCGGCGTCTTCGCCATTTTGGTATCCGGCGCGGTCGGCGGCGTCGTGGCGTCGGGCACTTTGGGAAGATCGACCGGGGCTTTCGCGTCGGGAGCGGGCGTGGTGGCTTCGATGGGCGGAGGGGTGTTCGTGGCGACGCTTTCTTTCGGCGATGAGATTGCGATTTCATCCCCGCTGATTTCGATGACCGGCTGTTTGAAAAGCTTCTTCTCCTTCTCGGTGAGCTTCACGACGGGCTGGCCGAGGAATTCGATCTGATCGAGCAGCGCCTTGGAATTCACGTCGAGCTTCGCGAGTTCGGTGAGCACGAGTTGCTTCGTCTTTTCGCGAACGGCGTTTTGCTTCATCTGGCGGACGACGATGCCGCGCAGGGTTTCGTTTTCGTCGGCGAGGCGTTTGCGCTCGGTGTCGCTGAGCTTGGCGTCGGTCTTAAGCTGGGTGAGTTCCTTGGCCTGCGTGTCGAGCTTCGCCTGCAAACCGGCCATGTCGGCCTGGTATTTTGCGCTCTGCTTTTTCGCGTCTTCGAGTTGCGTCTTCACGCTGCCCATCTCGACCTTCATTGCCGCGATCTGCTTGTCCTTTTCCTCACCCTGCGCCTTAAACGTTTTGATCTGCGTCTCGGCGTTTTCCAGCTTCGTCATGAGCATCGCGTTGTCGGTCATCAGCTTGTCCACGTTCTTCGATGCCTCCTTCATCTTCGCGATCTGCGTCACGGCCTCGTCGCGTTCCTTGGTCACGTTGGCCAGCGTCTCCTGCACCTTGGTCAGCTTCGTTTCGACGCCGGTTTTTTCGTTCAAGACCTTGTCGATCTCCTTCTGCATCGCCGCGATCTTCGCGGGAAATTCCTTGTTCTCGCGCTTCGCCGCATCGCGTTCTTCGTAAGCACCGGCGACCTTCGATTTCACGTTGCTAACGCTCGCCATGAGCTGCTCGCGAATTTCCTTTTCCGCATCGCGGTCGATCTTCGCATCGCGCAATTGCTTTTTCAGCGACCCGATTTCCAAGCGCGCCGCATTCGCCGCTGCGGAATCCCTCCCGCTTTCCTTCTCCACTTTCAATAATTCGTCTTCCGCCAGCTTCGCCCGTTTTTCGAGGGTCATCTGCTTCTCCGCAGAATCTCTGGCCTCTTTCACGGCTTTTTCGAGCTTCCTCGCCATCTCCTCTTTGGCCTGCGTGGCCCTACTGAGGTTCTCGTTCGTGCTATCGAGCTTCTCTTTCAGCGAATCGAGATAGCTCTTCGCGTTCTCGAGCGCCCGGTCTCCACTCGGCTCGGCCGGGGGCG
Source organism: Verrucomicrobiota bacterium (assembly GCA_031367565.1). GTDB lineage: Bacteria > Verrucomicrobiota > Verrucomicrobiia > Chthoniobacterales > Chthoniobacteraceae > JANLQB01. Next base: position 1,496 of record JANLQB010000836.1, on the reverse strand, counting down.
TTCCTCTCCGCGTCGGTTCTTTCTTGGAAGACAGCGGTTCCATCCCGGGGATGATGATTTCATCCCGTCCGGGCAATTCCGGCTCGACCGGACCTTTTGGCGACACACCTTTCGGAAGCGGGATCGCCGATTTTCCACCCGGCTCGAGCCGGGCGATGGCTCCACTCGTCATCTCGCGGCGACGCTTCACCATGTCCGGTTTCCACGCGGGATCTTCGCGCGTCACTTGATCGAGCAGCGTGATGGCGCGCTTGTAAGATTCGATCGCGCCCGCCGTGTCCCCTGTCGCTTCCAGCTTTTCCGCGCTACCGCACGCGAGATAGGCGTTCAGGAAAATGTCGGACGTGGCCGTGCTTTCACCCCGGCCATTGGCAATAACGAGGCCGAGACACACGAACAGGATGGAACAAAAGGCGGAGCGCATAAGTGGACGGGAAAAAGTGCGCGAAGCTACAGGAATTGATTTTTACATGCAATCAGTTCTCATGGAGCACAGTGAAGCGTCCCTTTTTCCGAGAATCACCCCCAAAACCCGATGAATGCTGGCTTCGCGGCGATGATCTCGCCGCGTTCCGCACCGCCGGGACCAATGCGCACCGGCTCTTTTCATCCGAGGACGCGTGGCTGGAGCGCTTCGGCCCGGACCTCCTCCTTTCCTACAAAAACGAGCCGGCACGCGATCGAGTGCTCGCCGATCTGCCGGCCTGGACGGCGGAGCACGCGCTGGAATACCGCCGCCTTTTCGGCAAATGGCTGCCGCGTCAAAACGAGGATCGCGCCGCGCCGGCGCTCCTTTCAGGCGATGCTGCGCTGCCGATGGAGACGGTCGCGGAGGAAGCCGGGATGCGCTTCGGGCTGGATTTCGCAGCGGGTTATTCGGCGGGCCTTTTCATCGATCAGCGGGCAAATCGCGCCCTCGTCCGCCGCAGCGGCGTGAAGCGGCTGCTGAATACTTTTGCCTACACCTGCTCTTTTTCCGTGGCCGCGGCCCTCGCGGGTGCGGAAACGACGAGCGTCGATCTCTCGAAAAAATCCGTCGATCGTGGCCGCGCGAATTTCGCGCTGAATGCGATCGACCAGACGAAGCATCACTTTATCGCCGATGACGTGCTCGATGTCCTGCCGCGGCTGGAGCGGCGCGGTGAAAAGTTCGACGTGATCGTGCTCGATCCGCCCACTTTTTCACGCGGCAACAAAGGGCGGAAATGGCAGGTCGAAAATGACTTCGAGTCGCTCCTCCTCGCCGCCCTCGAACTCGCCGCGCCCAAAGCGCAAATCCTCCTCTCCACGAACTGCACGCGCCTGAATCGTCGCGCCCTCGAAACCATCGCGCGCTTCGCCCTCAAGGCGACGCGTCGCGCCGCCACCTTCCACCAGGAATCTCCGCTCCCCGATGTGCCCGCACCCTTCGCCGCGCAGACGCTCTGGCTTTTCCTCAGCTAAAAAAACTCCCGCTGACGGCGGCGCCGGCTGGCCAGACCGAGCGCACCCAGCCC
>JANLQB010000965.1:0-4203 GCA_031367565.1 Verrucomicrobiota bacterium | reverse complement strand
CCAGATGCCGTCGAGCGGCTGATTCGCGTAGCCGTTCGTCTTGCGGAAATGGCTGAAGCGTTCTGCGGGATAGGCCGCGTAGAGAAGATTCTGATTCGCCGAAAGATCGCGCGTGTAGGAGTCGAGCCGATGGCGATCGGTGCCAATCTGCGCGATGTCCGTGACTTTTCCGACATACTCACCCGCGAAGTCCGTGCCGCTTTTGCCATGACACGCCGCGCAGTAAGTCTCGTAAAGAGGCTGCCCTTTTGCAGCGAGCGCGCCGTCGATTTTCACCGTCGGAAACGGACCCGGCTTCGCCTGGTCACGCAGCCAGCCAGCGGTGCGCGTCATCGCTGCGCGATCGAGAATCGCGGGCCGCGCGCCAGACCCGAAGGCGGCGCTGCGATTGCGCTCCTCGACCGAAGTGTTGTTCCCGTCCCAATGCAATTGCATGCCTTCGCGCTGGCGCTGATTCCAGATCGACGGTAGATCGCACGTCCCGATCCACTCTTCTTTCGGGAGCTTATCCATCGGGAAATTGAAGAGCACTTTCGGCGGCGAAAACGTGTCCACGCGGCCCGGCCCCGTCGGCGGTTCACGGTCGATAAAACTGAGAAAACGCTGCCGTAAAAGCAGCGTGCGCTCACGCATCCTGTCGATCGCGACGGATTTCAGCAGCGCGCGATTTAGCAAGTCCTCGCGGTATCCAAAGTGATCCATCTGAGCCACGACGCGATCCGCCGTGAAGCGTTCGTCGATGACGCAGGCGAAAAGAAAACGCTCGAACTTTTCGAGATTCATCTGATGCGCCGGCATGCCGACGTAAATGCGCGGCGCGCTCTCCGGCGTATCGCGCACGGTGCCGACATGGCAGACGGCGCAGTTCAAAAACACGCGGTCGATGCCCTGCACGCGCCGTTTGGAAACGCCGATCGGCAAATCCTTGTCGCGCCCGTTTTCATCCTTCTCGTAGATGAAACCGAACGACTGCAATCCTTCGCCCGGCAGCAAGTCGGCGAACATTTTCGGCAGCGTCTGCCAGATCACGTAAGGCACCCCCATCTCGACCTCGCCGCCCATCGAGCCGTATTTGAAATGATCCTCGTCGCTCGCATAAGTGACCGGCGTGCCGAGGTCGCGCGGGTTCAGCCGGATGGCGAGATAGATCGCGGCGATCAGCAACGCGAGCGCAGCGGTCGCGATCACGCGCCGCCAGAATTTCGGCGCGGGCTCGTATTGGAAACTGACGCAGAAATGGATCGACGGCCTTTTCCAGAGAAAGACTTTTCCGAGATAGAGGCCGGGCGCGACCTCGCGGATTTCGTCGCGCACCATCCGCGCGACGAGCGACGTCTTCGAGTAGTCGATGACCGTGCAATCCTGCTGATCGAACCAGCTTTTCCCCGGCCCGACCGTCGCCTTGATTGCGCGAATGCCAAACGCCGAGACGCGGTTTTCCAGACAGCCGCGTTTGGCGTCGAAAACCTTTCCCTGCCAGCAAAACCAACGCGCCAGCCAGGCGAGAATTTTTGCGGCCCACGTTCCCGGACAAGCCAGCGCGGTGCCCGTTCCTTCACCGTCAGGGATCTCTCCCGCCGGGCTTTTTCCAAATAGCTCATCGAGCTGCTCATCAGACATTTTGAGAAGCTGCGAGCGATCGAGAGCCATGACGGTTGGCGGGCTAGGCGTGAAACTTCAGCGCGAAATGGATGAGCTTATGAGCAGCCGGCTTCTCCTTTCCCCAATAAACGACGCCGAGATAAACGCCGGGGCTGACCTCGCGGATTTCATCGCGAATCCACTGCGCGACGAGCGAAGTCTGCGAGTAGTCGAGGACGATGCACTCCTTCCCATCCAGCCAACTTTCGCCGCGATAAACCTGCGCGACGATGGCTTTGGTGCCGAGCAGGAGCAGACGATTTTTCAGCGTGGCGCGCTGAGGATCAACCGGGTCGGGCGTGAAAGCCTTTCCCTTCCAGGAAAAGAGATGCACGAACTTCGCGATCGTGTCCGAAACCGCAGTGCCGGGCGCAATGATCGCGGTGCCTTCGCCTTCGCCGTTCGGGATCGTCCCCGCAGGCGTGCCGCGGAAGATTTCGTCGAGTTGTTCCGACGACAGTTTTAGGAATTCTTTGGGGTCGGTGATGGGATCGCTCATGGTGTTCTTCGATGCGGGTTTGATGGTCAGAAAGTTTTCATGAACTCAATCAGCGCGAGCTTGTCCGCATCGGGCAACTCGGAGCCGAACGTGTGGCCGCGGTCTTCGATGAGGTCGGGGCACGTGCTCACTTTCAAAAGACTCGGAGCGACTTCGGTCTTCATCACTTCCTTCGCCGCCTCGCCTTCGAGACCCTTGAGTTTGATTTCAAGCAGCGCCTTTTTCACTTTCACGCAAAGTGTGGCGAGGTCCGCGATGGACATGTCGGGATTGATATTCGCGAGCAAATTGATCGGCGTCCCGGCGGGAATGTGGCCGATACGGAAGTAACCATCCGGGTCGATCTGCCCGGCGAGCGCCGTCTTCAGCAAGTCCGGGAGATAGTCGGCGTGAATCGTGATCTGGCATTCCTGCGACGTGCGCCAGATGGAATCTTTGCCCAGCCGTTTCTCCGGCCAGAGCAGCTTCTCCGCGGCGTCGTTGAACGCTTCCATGCGCCCGGCGACCGATGGATCGCCGGTGAATTTTCCCAGCGCGTTGTTATGTAAAAACGGCGCGGACGACCAGCACGCGATGAGCGACGGCGTGCGGTAGTGGCCAGTGCCGCCCGCCGGAATTTCAAACTTCTCCTCGGCGCCCGTGTAAGGATTCCAAAAGTCGATGCTGCCAGGCGACGGCAGGTTTTTGTAAGTCTCCGACGAGAACCAATTCCACACATGTCCGCGCTTCGCATTCGTGGCAAAAGCGCGCGCCGCGTTCGTCTTTAGTTTCGTGACCGGGTAACGCTTTTCGTCGGAGAGAAAATTGGCCGTAAGGAAATCCGGCTTCATCACTTCCCGCTCGAACCACGCATCCTCGTCCTGCCCCATCGGCGGTTGTTTGCTCGAATGGCACGTCGCGCACTGCTCGGCGAAGACGACTTTTCCGCGATTCAAGACCGCGTCATCTTTCGTCAGGAATTCTTTCCCACCGGGCGCGTCCGCGAGCCGGTAAGACGTCAGCTTCATAAAAAACTTCGCGATGTTTCCGACCTTCGCCTGCGTCGCATTCCAATACACCGAGTTTTCCTGCGCCGTCTTGATGCTAAACGGCTTTTGCGGCGTGAGCCCGAGCAGCGCCTGATGCTGCTGCAACCAGTGTTGCGAATACATTCCAATATTGATGTACACACGGATCGTCGCGCCCGGCACCCCCACGGAATCCGCGCCATCTTTCAAAATGTGCGGCGTCTTCATCGTCGCCTGCTCGCCGGGGATCAGCATCGTCTCACCCGATACAGTTTCGCTGCGACCCATCGCGGCGCGGGCTCCGAGTTCGAAGATGGGATTGATCGTGTTCGGGTTATTGATGTGGTCCGTCGCGATCCGCGAAGTGTCCGAAGTCCCGCGCGGCTGCGTCTTCAACATCTCCCAAAAAAATCCGCCTTCCTTCACGTTCGGCGCGAACACTTTTCCCTCGGCGAGGTATTGGTTCCCGATCGCCGATGCGAGGTTCTCCAGCTTCGGATTGTTCACGTCCGCTGGCGGATTCGTCGGGTGAAATGCGATGTGACAAGCCCCGCACGAAACGCCGACACGATAAGGCCGGATGAGCCCTTTTTGCGTCGCGTATTGCGGATCGTTGTTGAATTTTTCCGCGTCCCATTGCTTCACCGCATCGCCCGTAAATTCCGGATTATCGAACAGCCGGAAACCCATCACGCCCGTCGGGCGGCCATACACTTTCGGATCAATTCCCATCGGCTCCGGTTCGACCGCTTCGTCGATCCACAAGCCATTTTTATCCGGTTTCGTCGCCTCCTTGTAACCCGGCTGATTGATCAGCCCCATTTCCTTAAACCGCTCGTCGCGCCGCCGGGAGTCGATCGTCTTCAGTAAATCGAAAAGCCCCAAACCTTCACGCGCCACCCGATCCCAAAACTGCTCGTTCCCGCCGCACCAAAGATTCCACGTATTGCGCCCTTTCACCTCGTCCTCGCTCAGCTTGATACCGCCATCCATCGGCTGGAAAACATCCAGCGCGAGCTCAGGGAAATCCGCAGGTTTGCGCCCGCCGCCATCATC